>NZ_BJXB01000020.1 GCF_007990775.1 Deinococcus cellulosilyticus NBRC 106333 = KACC 11606
GCAACATGAACAGCACACCCACATTGCATGGAAAGGTGGCCCTGGTGGCCGGAGGAACCCGGGGCGCAGGTCGGGGCATCGCCGTGGAGCTCGGGCAGGCAGGGGCCACCGTGTACGTCACCGGACGCACCACCCGACACCACACCTCCGACTACCACAGGCAAGAAACCATCGAAGAAACCGCACATCTGGTCACCGAGGCAGGCGGAACCGGCATTCCCGTCCAGGTGGACCACCTGCAAAGGGAACAGGTCCAGGACCTCATGGGCCGCATTGAAAAAGAACACGGGCACCTGGATGTGCTGGTCAACGCCATCGGGGCGGAACACCTGATGGAAGTGGGCACCAGATTCTGGGAAACAGGGCTGGAAAAAGGCCTGCAGGTGATGGACACCGCCCTGCGCACCCACCTGATCACCACCCACCTGGCCCTGCCCCTCATCAAAAAACGAGGACTGGTGGTGTGCCTCACCGACGGCACTTACGCATACAACCACCACCACTACCGCATGACGGTGTTCATTGACCTGGCCAAAACCTCCCTCACCCGCTTTTGCTGGACCCTCGCCCAGGACACAACAGAGCGAGAAGTGACGGTGGTCTCCCTCACCCCGGGGTGGTTGCGCTCAGAATTCATGCTGGACGCTTACGGGGTCACCGAAGAAAACTGGCGGGATGCCATCGAGAAAGAACCTGGTTTTGCCACCTCAGAAACCCCTTATTTCATTGGAAGGGCGGTGGCTGCACTCGCAGCCGATCCTGAGAAATCCCGCTGGTCCGGGCAGTCCCTGTCCAGTGGACAGCTGGCAAAGGTGTATGGGTTTCGGGACGTGGATGGGTCGCAGCCGGATTCCTGGAGGTACATGTTGGATCTGGAAAGAAACGGCAAGGCCAATCCTGAAGATTACCGGTGAGGGAAACCGGGGGCACGGGTCCAAAGGACCCAGCAGAGAGGAGAAAACAGGGCGGGTGTTCCTCTGCTTGAGCAAAGGTCAGGGTAGTGCCCTGGCCGGGGTGCTTTTCTCGGTGCTGAAAACCGCATCAAATGCAGCCACCAGATTGATCTGGCTCCAGCTTGCCATGTCAGGGTAAGCCAAATGGCCACTGGTCTGCACGGTTCCATGGTCTGCCAGCCATTCCAGCAGAGCACGGTTCTGGGCCGCCTGTTGCACGTTCAATCCTGTCACCCATCCTACCGGAGGAGCCATCAGTGCAGACAGGGAATCTGCTGGCACTGGAGGCAACTGAAGGTGTGCCACTTTTTGCATCTGACCGTCAAGCACTCGAATGGAGCCCCTGGGAAAGGTGAGGCCCCAGGCCCGGTACTGGTCTCCCAGTTGCTCTGCGAGGTGTTGACCCATCGGGACCACACCACTGTTTTGAACTTGCGCTTTCGCGATGTGCAGGTTGTGTGCCCAGAGCATCATTTTCTGGTCAGGGTACAGTCTGTCCTGGACCCAACGCACGTTTTCTGCCATGAAACGGTCGCGCAATTGCGAGGTCATCAGGCCAGAACTGCTCTGCAGCTCCACTCCCTGTAAGATGGACCGCACCAGCAATTGAAGGTAAGGGGTCTCCTCACCCAGGGGATTCAGTGACGCTGCCCAGTTTGAGAGCTCCTGCATGTGTTTACGCATTTCAGGAGCGCTGGCCTGTGTGATGTGCCACTGGTCTGCTGGAGTGGACAGCAATTCTCTCAGGGCCGCTTTCACAGGTTCAGGAAGTTGACCTTCCCACTGAGACAGCAACTGCAAGCTGCCCAGGGGGTCTTGCAGGTCAAATCCCACCACATGCACTGCAGGTCTGGTTCCTCGCTTCTGGTTGTGGTCATGAATCCACTGCAGGAGCGCTTGCATCTCAAAAGTGTTCCAGATCCAGAAATCAAAGCTGCGGGTGGCCATTTCTGCGCTGCCCCCCTTGCCCTGCACATACTGTTCGATGGTGTAAGTGTCATCCAGATCTGCTTCAATGGCAAAAACGGTGAAGCCGTGGTGTTCCACCAGATGTTTCAACAGCTGC
The DNA here is from genome assembly GCF_007990775.1 of Deinococcus cellulosilyticus NBRC 106333 = KACC 11606. Lineage (NCBI taxonomy): Bacteria > Thermotogati > Deinococcota > Deinococci > Deinococcales > Deinococcaceae > Deinococcus > Deinococcus cellulosilyticus. Next base: position 2,020 of record NZ_BJXB01000020.1, read on the forward strand.
AATTTCAACTGAAAATGCTCATGGGTGCCGTGACTGCCCTCACCCATCCCCACCACACGGGCACCATCCAGCAATGCATTCAGCTGTGGAACAGTGGGGAAGGTTTCCACATTGTCAGAAAATTGCCACAGGTGAGGCTTCAGGGTTTTGCTGATTTTTTGCAGGGAAGTGGTGTCCAGAGGCACATATGCTGTTCTGGTCCGGGTCATGCCTTCAGACTGGGATTGCTCTTTCAGAAGCTGGGTTCTGATGATTTTCCAGCGTCCTTTTTCTTTTTCCCAGGTGTCTCTCTGGGTCACAGTGGTGGTAAATTCCTGAGCTGCTCCCGGAGAGACAATCCTTCCTGAAACCACCCGCTGCACCTCAACCACCCAGCCGTACCCAAGGGGCTGGAAATCCAGCACTTCCACCCCATGGTTCTGGAAATCCAACCTGTGCAGTGCACCTGGCTCAAAAGTGCCCAGAAGGGCCTGCAGGCCGCTGTGCACCCCATCCAGATCAATGTGGTCCAGGTGTTCTGAAACCACCTGTTTGATCAGCTGTGGGTTTTCACTGGTGAAACCCTCTGACAGCACCCGGTATTGTGCTGTGATTTCCTGGGGAAGTGCAGTTGCAAAAGCAGAAGACAACATGAACATCGACAGCATCAAACCCATTTTTTGCATCTTGACCTCTGTAAAGTGAATTTAAACATTGAAAAGCTCGAAATTGGAGAACGTCATGTCCAGAATACTCCATCCAGTGGGCATGTCAGAATCAGATGGACTGGTGAACGCTGCAGGCCACCAGTCCTGAGGGTGGGAATCCCAACAGACTGCGCATGGCTTGAGGCGCATACTGAATGCAGCTTGTATTTCGCATTTGATGCACAGGAGGAACACCATGTCCAGAATCACCGCCGTCTTTCACAACGAAAGTGAAGTCCGTTCTGCCCTGCAGGACCTCAGAAACCTTGGAATCAGCGACCAGCACCTGTCTTTCAGCCACAGGGGTGAGCAGGGTTCAGGTGAAGCGGTGCGTCCTGATCCTGACGGGACCGTGAGCACCGATGGGAATTATTCCGGGTATGCCCTGCGCCGTGAGCCCCTCCCCTACCTCGTGCCCCCGATTGCCAACGCTGGCGTTCCCATGGGTGTCGGGGGTCTGGGCTCTCCCGGTGTGGGTGCCGTGCTGGTGGCGGGAGCCATGCATGACCGCCTGGATGACAATGTGAATCCTGTGCAGGACCATGGGGGTGACCCGGATCGGGAATCCCGCTTCTACCGGGACGCTTTCGACAATGGCCGTTACCTGATCTCGGTGGATGCCGAGGACAGTGTGCAAGAAGAGCAGGTCAGGGACATTCTGGGCCGTCATCACGGTGGTTTTTACACCCCCTGATCAGGCCCCTTTCTTCTCCTGGCTGTGAAATTCCAGCCAGGAGAGGTTTTTTGCGGAACCATTGCCATGATGATTTTGCATGTGTTTGGAGAAACCCACACCGCCAATGTGATCCGGGACGGGGTGCAGACGTTGCTGCTGGCCCATCCTCGCACCCTGGAGTTGCTGCAGGATGCCTGTGAGATTGAAGAGCCCGTGTGGGTGAATTCCACCCTGTGCCGGGTGAAGTCGGTGCAGGAACCTGAGTTGATCTCCCTGGACAGGCTGCTGGAAGTGGAATTTGAGGTGCTTGACGGTCTACACTGACCCACAGAGCATGCCCATCGATTACTGGATCGCCAAGGTCAAAATTCTCTCTTCACGTTCAGACAACCACACCAGCGGTTCGGTGCACCATCGGGTTCATGCCCGCACCTGTCTCGATGGTCGGTTGCGGGACCTGCAGCTTGCCATCAATGTGCTGTCCCGCAGCAACTCTGGTGAGGCAGGATCAAGCCACCTGAAGTTTGTGGTTGTAAGTCCGTTTGAGCACCCGATCACCATGGATCTTCCAGCGTATTTTGCTTCACAGGCACCTGAGTTTCAGGGCAAAAACCGTGCAGAGCGCCATTACCTGGAAAACCACGCCTTTGCTGTGCGTCCCGGGCCCCAGGACCTGCAGGTGCGCCTCGATTACCTGAGATCTGGTCTGTTTGATCCAGGCACCATGCAGGTGCTGCCTCCCTCTGGTCCAGGTGTGAAAGATGATCTGCAGGACCACCTGCGCAGCCTTTTGCAACTGGCAAGGCAGCACAGGGACTGCTGGGTGTATGTGTTTGGAGAATTGTGGACGCCCGGGGCAAACCTCCAGCGCAGACCCAGCAGCCTTTCTCTGCAGAAGGCGGGCTCTTTTGCCTACGGCATCCACGACATCCACATGAACCAGGGGAATGAACCCAGGTTTCAGCAGGCCGATGGGGTCTTTCAGGATGGGGGCCTGCTGTTCCATTTTGGGCATCTCGGCACCTGGGTGGGGGTGTTTCTGGCTTTTCAGGGGCAGGCCTGGGAAACAGATCCGGTGACCGGTCACCGACTTTTCTGAGGGTCACAGCAAACGCAGGACCTGGATGAGCCGGAGTGCGAGGGGATTGTACTCCACTTTGTTGGGATCATCGGCGAGGCACCGGGCGATTTCCTGAAGCTCTCTCAGGGTTTCCCTGGCCGTTTCCTTCCCTGCATGCCATTGCTGTTCCAGAATCACATGGCTGGGAAGGCACTCAAAGGGCTGACCATCTTGATCCAGGGTGTGGGGTTTCACCAGCTGGTACATGTCTCTGAGCTGGTGCACCAGAACGGCGTGTTTGACACAGCTGTATTCTCCCTCCAGCAACTTGCAGGTTTCTTTCAGCTGCTCGGGGAGGTCCTGCAGGGTGAGGGGGCAGGAAAGGTAAGGCATGGTTTCATTGTAGATATGGGGTCTGACAGCTTTTCCTGGAGTCCTCAGGTTTGACCATCGCTGTCAGGATGGGTTTGCAAGGGGAGAGGTTCACCATTGGATCATCGACAACAGACCAGAGCCTGAAAAGTCCTGTGCGCAAGGCGATTCTGCCTAAGACGACCATGAGACAGGAGTGAAAGAACCCCTTTGTGACATTTTGGTCAGATTGTGCACAATCAGCTGTTGTTTGCATGCCGCTTTCAATGGTCAGACTTCTGCAAACCCTGTTCTGTGCTTTTCATGTGCCAGACACCAGAATTTCTTCAGAGGAACCTCAGTTGCAATTCAGTGTGCCAGATTACGATGGGCACAACTGACGGTGTGTCATCCCCCTGTCACACCCCGCTCAGCCTGTGCTTCCAGGCAGGTGGTCCCCTCCACCGAGCAGTCTGTTCCCCGCCGTATGGAGACCGATTTCATGACCCAACTTGCACCTGCCCCCACAGACCTCGCCCTGGCCTGGCCCGAACATGCCCCTGACCAATTTGCAGAGCTGTTCGCCCAGGCATTGCAGGCAGAGAAAGCCATCGTCTGGCTGCAGGACCCTGCCCTGCCTCCAGGGTGCCTCCGGCCTGTGGGCAAATGCGGCCTGACGCTGCTCGAAACCACCCACCTTGACCTGTCCGAGCCTTCCCTGGCCCATCAGGCACAGCAGGAAAAGCGCATCCAGCTGCTCTGGACCCGGGACCTGCAGCAGTTGGGCTCCACCGAGACCACCCTGATGAAGGCCCATGGCCTCGACACCCTGCTTTGCCTGCCCTTCCGGCTTCCAGATGGCACCCCCGGGATGCTTCACGCCGCAACAACCCAGCCTTTCATTCCCGACATCCACCACATTGTGGAGGCCGCACAGGTGGCGCAGGCCCTGACCATCGGCCTGCACCGGGCGAGACAGAAAGATGAAACCACCCGGACAGCACAGAGGCTGCAGCAAATCGTGGACCGCAGCCCGGACATGATCATCACCCGACATGGCCTGAACATCGTCAGTGTCAATCCGGCCTGCCATGACATTCTGGGGTACCACCCTGAAGAAATGGTCGGTCATGACCTGCGTGAATTCATGCATCCTGACGACATTGAGCGCAACCTGCACACCAACCAGAGCCGCATTCTGCAGGGCATGTCGGTGCGCGATTACCGCAACCGCTACCTGCACAGAGATGGTCATGTGGTGCACCTCTCCTGGAGTGTCTTTCATGAAGGCGAAGGGCACATCATCTCCATTGCCCGGGACATCACCGATCGGGTGAAAAATGAAGAGGTTCTGCGTGAAAGCGAGCAGCGCTTCAAAGTCATCGCAGACAGCGTACCCATCCTGATCTGGATGAGTGACCTCAGCAAAGACCGGATTTTTTTCAACAAAACCTGGCTGGAATTCACCGGGGAAAGTGTGGAGGAGAGCCTGGGATATGGCTGGACGAAGTTCGTGCACCCGGAGGACGTGCAGCGCTACATTGACATCTACACCGAGCACTTCGAAGCCCAGAAGGAATTCCAGATCGAGTACCGCCTCAGACGCTTTGATGGGGAGTACCGCTGGATTCTTGCCACCGGGGTGCCCAGGTTCTCCACTTCCGGGGAATTTTCGGGGTTCATTGGGGGCTGCATCGAGATGCATGACCGCAAACTCATTCAGGAAGCCCTGCAGGAAAGCCGTCATGCCCTGGAGGAAAGCGAGGCCAGATTCAAAGCGGTCACCGACAGTGTACCGATCCTGATCTGGATGAGTGACCTCAGCAAAGACCGGGTGTTTTTCAACAGAACCTGGCTGGAATTCACAGGCTCTTCCCCCCAGGATTCCCAGGGCCACGGCTGGACGCAATTTGTGCACCCGGAAGACGTGCAGCGCTACATCGACATCTACACCGAGCACTTTGAGGCCCAGAAAGAATTCCAGATCGAGTACCGCCTAAGACGCCATGATGGGGAATACCGCTGGATTCTCGCCAATGGGGTTCCCAGGTTCTCACCAGGAGGAGAATTCGTGGGGTTCATCGGGGGCTGCATCGAGATGCATGACCGCAGGGTGGCCCAGGAGGCATTGCGCCAGAACGAGGCGCAGCTCAGGGAGCTGATGGAGGTGCAAAAGCGCTTCGTGGCGGATGCGGCCCATGAAATTCGCACCCCTCTGGCCGCCATTCAGGGAAACCTGGACATCCTGATCCGTTACCCCCACATCGACAACAAGGACAAACTGGAGATCATCGGTGATGTGCAAAGGGAGTCTTCCCGTCTGGGCCGCCTGGTGCATGACATGCTGCAACTGGCCCGGGGGGATTCCGGCCTTTCTTTCAAGGAAGACGAAGTGCGTCTGGATCAAGTGCTGCTGGATGCCTGGAGGGAAACCGAACGCATCAACCGCAACCACCACATGGTGCTCACGGACCTGCCCAGGGTGTGGATCTACGGGGACCGGGACCGCCTGAAGCAGCTTGCCCTGATTCTGCTGGAAAACGCCACCAAATACACCCCCAAGGGTGGAACGATTCAACTGTCCCTGAAAACCAACAGCCAGAGCGCCGAGTTCCGGGTGTCCGACAGTGGAATTGGCATCAGTGAAACGGACCTCCCAAGGGTCTTTGAGCGCTTCTACCGGGTGGACAAGGCGAGGCACCGGGGCCAGGACCCTGGAGGCACCGGGCTTGGGCTGCCCATTGCCAAATGGATTGTAGACCAGCACCACGGAGACATCTGGATGGAAAGCAAACTGGGCGAGGGCACCCATGCTGTGGTGCGTCTGCCTCTCTCAGAAGACAACTCCACGTCCTGATTTCTGTCACAACCCCGTCACAGCCTCAAAGATAATGTGGGATGCAAGAGGACCCCATGCCCAGAACCCACTTTTTGCGTGCCCTGACCAGCCTCGCTGTGCTGCTGGCCTTCAATGCCCAGGCAACTCCAGACGACCTCTCTGTTCTGAACGATGAATTCAACCGGGCCGACAGCCTGGTGCAGTGGCAACGCCACGATGTGGTGGAAGGCTGGCCCAGCCAGTGGAAAGCCCTGGACATCCACACCACCAGTCCGGGCCACCTGTACATTGAACCCCTCACCAGTGGGTGGTACGCAGGATACCGGGCTCCCTTTCTGTTCAAGGAGGTCACCGGGGATTTTGTGGTCACCACCCGCCTCAAAGTCGAAGGGCGAGGTGGAGGTGTCCCACAACGCATGTACTCCCTGATGGGCCTGATGGCCAGGGAGCCCCACCCTGAGGTCACCCCTGAAACCTGGAAGGAAGAAGAGGAAAACTGGGTGTTTCTGACCACCGGAACCACCGAACCTGCAGGACAGCCCCACTGGGAAGTGAAAACCACCGTGCAAGGCCACTCGACCTTGCAGGTGGCACAGGCCCCCACAGGCTGGGTGGAAGTGGCCCTGCTGCGCAAAGGAGCAGCCTTTCTGTTTTTGCAACGCCAGGATGGAGGGACCTGGACGGTGCACCAGAGGTACCTGAGGCCAGACCTTCCAGCCACACTGCAGGTGGGCATCATTGCCTACACGGACTACAACACCCTCCGGAATGTGATGGGACCACCCCACACCCGCCGCACCGACCCACGGGTTTACAACAACCGGGTCTATGAGGGCACCCCGGACCTCAAAGGGTGGGTGGACTGGGTGCACTTCAAGCGTCCACAGGTCTCATCTGACGCCATGAACCTGGACTGGTCTGATCCTGCCCTGGTTTCGGACGCAAAGGTCATGCAACTGCTCGAAGAGTGAAATCCAGATTCACCAGTGTGCACGCACCGATTCTCGCACGATCAGTCGGGGCTTCAGGTGCCCGAGGTTGATGTCCTTTCCTTCAAGCAGGTCGAGCATGCCCTGGGCGGCTGCGCGGCCTGCTTCTTCCATCGGCTGGTGCACGGTGGTGAGGGGAGGGAGCACAAAAGAGGACGTGTAGGCATCGTCAAAGCCAATCAGGGAAACGTCCTCGGGGACCCTGAGTCCTGCCCGATAAAGGGCAAGCATGGCCCCGTAAGCCATCTGGTCGTTGGCGCAGAACACCGCCGAAAAACGCTCTCCGGACTCCAGCAGTTGCAGCATGGCCAGCGTGCCAGACTGCTCCCGGAAATCCCCGTGCACAATCCAGCTGGGTTTCACTTCGATGCCCTCGGCTTGCAGCAGGTTCAGGTAGGTTTGCTTGCGGGCCTCGGCATCTGGCTGCTGGGGTGAACCTGCAATGTGGGCAATCTTTCGGTGCCCGAGTTCCAGCAGGTGTTCCACTGCCAGACGGGCTCCAGCGTCGTTGTCCACCATCAAGGACTGGTGTTCCAGCCCTTCAATCTTGCGACCCACACAGATCAGGGGCACCCGTCGGGCATAATGGGCCACCCGGTCATCGTCGAGCCGTCCTCCCAGCACGATGATGCCATCCACCCGGCCCATCATGCGGCCCAGGGCCTGCTCTTCCCTTCTGGGCATCCAGCGGCCATCCATGTAGAGGGGGGCGTACTCGGTGTCATCAAGGGCTTCTTGCACCCCGAGCATGGCCGCACCATAAAACGGGCTGGAAATGGCCTGCGTGACCACCCCGATGCAGTACGTCTGGCCCTGCACCAGCCCACGGGCCACCACATTCGGGATGTAATGCAGGTCCTCGATGGCCTGCTCAATGCGCAGTCGGGTTTCGACAGACACGCGAGCGGTGCCAGAAAGCACTTTGGACACCGTGCTGGGAGAGACACCCACGGCGTCCGCGACATCTTTGAGGGTGGATTTTCTAGGCACGGAGTTTCACCTGAGCAACACACATGGCTTCATCATACCGATCCGTGTGAGCATCAGGATCAATCCGGGGACCGGGCAGAGGTGCTGGTGTGCGTGACAAAGATGGGTTTTTTAGACGGGTCAACCCTCTCTGATGCTCTGTTGCTGTTTTTGCCTGGGTGACAAGAATGGTTCTGTTGTGATTGTAGATGTTCCTGGGAGGGCGTTGACACCAAGGAACCCTCTCGAGATACCTGGAGCTTTCATTTCAATCTCCAATATCAGATTTTCTTCCACAAGAATGTTAGATAGAAGTGAGATGATTTCTGAAGGTTTTAAAATCACATGTGTTGCAGTGAATAAAAATGAGCGATTTATTTAAAAAAATTAAGCAGGTCATTCACACCTCTGATCTCAATCAGGGAAATCCGCAAATTGCGCATGTCACGCTATCCTGTTAAGCTTTCATCTGGGTAAAAAGTTATATGCTTGCCCATCTGTTCGCATAAGGAGATTAAAGATGAAACGTTCGAAAATCGTAATGCTTCTAGCAGGATTGCTGCTTTCCTCTTGCAGCACTCAAATCAAAGACATTTCAGCAGACGAATCTAAGATTCATCCATCTGATTACCAAAGATTAGCCCTACAAAACATGGAGCACTTGAATGCCGAAGGAGTTCATTTCGTGAAGGAAAAAAAGCAAAGCACTGATCCTCACACCACTGAATTCTATAAACAAATGAACGAAGTGATTCTGGAAACTTTAAAAAATCCACAATTCAAAATTAATCCTAACAACCCCAACAAACAACAGCTGTATCCTTATAGTTCTCTACTTCCACAAGATAAACCCAGTCTAAATCCCATGGAACGAGCACTTTGTGATCAAAATGCCTGGAACTGCCTCAATTTTCTTGATGCAGGATATGTTGCATCACAGCAGTCAGGTACCGATTTCTCTTCATGGCAAAGCTATTCGATCAACAATGAAAAGGATGCATTCAGACACTCCTATTGGAATGCCGTGATGACCATTACCATGAGTTACACCTGGGCACAGAATTATGCTGATACCCATGAGCAAGGTTCACCCACACAGATCCAGGGAGGTGTCGGCCAACAAATGGATTATCACAACAACGCAGTAGGCCGAAACGTAGCAAACAATCTTCCCAACATGTACAAATGCAAAGGTGTAGCTCGTGCAGAATTACACAAGGCCATGCGTGATGGACGTCTAAAAATCGCCAAAAGAAACTATTTTACTGAACAGGTTGACGAGCTTGTAGGCAATCAAAGATATCTGACATCTTCAAATGCCTGGTCAGCGAGCTGGCCTGCCTCTTATAAAGATCTGATTGATCGTCTAAATTACGCCACCTGTTGATCAGGTGCAGGCAGCAATCAAATAGTGCTCATCAGATGGACGAATGTAAATTCGTCCATCTCTTACTTTCCAGGGAATAGAAACTCCCTCATTGTTCAAACATCTCATGTAGTCTACAGTGATTTCAAAGGAAAAAGAAAAATTCTTCGTATACCAAAAATACCCTAATATCCCTAAAATCAGAAGGAGAGCCACCCAAATTTTCATCATTTTCCTCCGAATCAGGAAGTGTTCAGGGTGCCCATTTCCAATCGATCCAATTCTGATCAACCACAAATGTTTTTCCCACCATTGACATATTAACACAATGCCCTTAGCTCAAGAGTGAGCATATGGTTAGAAGTATCACGATCCTCATTTCCATTTCACCCATAAGAATAAGTCACGTTTGCCCATCATCCATTTAGGATTTCAATCGCCACCAATCACATCTTGGTTTCCCAGACTTCATGAAAAGAACAGTACAGTGGCTGGCACACAGGCTTCATGAGGACTGGCTGAGCTCATTCAGCCTGAACAACACATCTGGACTGAGGCTCCTCAGTCCAGTCAAGTTTGCCAGGAACACCATAGATGGCTGGCTGAGCAAATGTGAGAACCTGCTGCCTGAGCATGATGTCCCGTGCAAAAAAAGGCGCTCTAGCGTTCCAGAGCACTCCTTTTCGAAAGCACATGGTAGAGCCAGGAACACTGCAAAGTAAGAACATGGTCAGGAGGAGAAGCAAATGGTATGGGTCAGGAAACGAAATCGAGGTTCAAGCAGCACCTGTTGAGACCAGTCATCCAGGTGGCACAAGCACAGCTGAGGGGTGCATTGATCAAATCCGTGGAAATGATTTGCTCCCACTGAGGGTTCAGTATGAACTGGGTGATTTGATCATCAATGGGTATGATTGATTCCTGCCCAAAGAAATGTCCAATCTTTTGGGGTGATGGAAGCGAATCGGAAGGTCAGGACAGCTGAACGATCCAAAGCTCTTTTTGCAAGGATCAATCAACCTGTAGAGACGATCAAAGAAAAACCTCCCCAGGGGGATTTTCCAGGGCTGGGGTTCAGGATGGTTTGTTCCGGTCAGGTGCTGACCTGAAAGGCAAACCCGATGTTCTCCTGCTTTCTGGGGCTCCATTTCGGGGGTGCACCACTGACGGTGATGCGGGAGAGGCCCATGGCCCGTCTGACCCGTTCTGCACTGCGTGGGGTCAGCTGGGTTCCGGCAATCCAGAATTCTGCGCGGGTTTCAATGTAGGTGGGGCTCAGGGCGAGGCCGGTGGGCTCCAGGTAATGCACGGAAATCAACTGGCCAAACCTGTGGGGGCTCACTTCGATGGACAGCAAAGTCAGGTGTCGGAACAGGGGCAGTTCTGCCTTCAGCCCCTGTTCGAAGGTGGGGTAAAGGTTCATGCTTCATCGTAGCCCTGATGGTAAAAATTGTGGATGCATCAATGTTTCATGGATTCCACAGCTGAAAATCAGGGGGAGGAGGCCTGTTTCCTGGCGTAACTCTTCTGGGGCCTGCCACTGCCTTTGTACAGGGCTTCCACCGCAGCCCAGCCTCGCTCCACGAGGTACTCCAGGTACCTCCATGCCGTGACCCTGCTGATCCCGAGTTGCCCCCCGATCTCTTCTGCAGTAAGGGGTTTCCCAGCTTCTGTGAGCAGGTTCTGGATCTGGTCGAGGGTCACCTGCTCAATGCCTTTGGGGAGGTGCACCTGAGGGTCATGCCTCAGCAGGCGGTCCAGTCGGGCCTGCGTGAAGGTGTTTGATCCTGCGTACACGTTGCGTCTTGAAAGGTAACGGTTGAGGGCGTCATGCAGGCGGCTTTTCTCGAAAGGCTTGATCAGGTAGTCGAGCACCCCGTCCCGGAGGGCCATCTGGATGCTGGACACATCGTTGGCGGCGGTGATCATGATGATGTCGAGCACGCTTCCCTCGCTGCGCAGGTGGTGCACCCATTCCAGGCCAGAGCCGTCCGGGAGGTACACGTCCACCACCATCAGGTGCGGCCTGAGCTCCAGGGTGAGGCGTCTGGCTTCCTGCAGGGTGTCTGCGACGCCCACCACTTTGAAGGGGGGCAGGCTTTCAATCAACTGGCGATTGACCTCGGCGACCCAGGGATCGTCTTCGATCAGCAGAACGTGAATGTCACCCATGCTGCCCCTCCTGTCTTGGGATGCTGACCCGGAATGTGGTCCTGTGGTCCTGCCTGAAGCACTCGATGTGCCCGTGGACCAGTTTGAGTTGCTGCTGGATCAGGTGGAGGCCATACCCTCGCCCTTCGCCCCGTGTGGAGAACCCCTGATCGAAAATGCGCTCCAGCAGGTCTTCCGGGATGCCTGATCCTCCGTCTTGCACTTCAAGTTGCAGGCCTTCCGGGTCTTCTGCAATTTGCACCCGGATGGGGGCACGGTGGTTTTCGAGGGCAGCATCAAAAGCGTTTTCAATCAGATTTCCGAGGGTGAGGACCAGCACGTCCCGGGTGGTGCGGTCCCAGTTTGCCTGCAGATTGGAGAGGGGATCGATCTCGAAGGGAATCCCGAGTTCCCTGGCCCGTTCGTGTTTGCCGATCAACAGGGCAGCGACCTGTGGGATTTCGATGTCCTGCATGATTTCCCGGATCTGCTGGTGCTGCTTGACCTCACCCTGCACCACTTCTAAAGCCAGTTCGGGTTTGTCCAGCTGGATCAGGCCCCCGATGGTGTGGAGCCGGTTCATGAATTCGTGGGTCTGGGCGCGCAGCATGGTGGCGTACTGCTTCACCTGGGTGAGTTCTTCTGCGAGGTTCATGGCCTCCTCGCGGTCCCGGATCACCACCACCGCCTGGTCTTCAGGAAGTCCGAAACGGCTGACCAGCAGAGGCCGGGGTCCAAAGTTCAGACTGACCCCCTCAAAATCCCCCTCGTGCTGCTGATGGAGGTCGTGCCACTCGGGCCACCATTCGCTCAGGGGACCGGACTGTCTGTGCAGTTCCAGCAGTCCCGCTGCACGTCCATTGGCGAGCATCACCTGTCCCTGCGAGGAAATCACCATCACCCCTTCGTTCAGGGCCCCGAGGACCAGTCGGTGCTGGTAGACCAGAGAGGCGATCTGTTCGGGCTCCAGGTTGAACATCTCCCGGCGGATGCGGCGGCTCACCACCACACTGCTGATCAGGGCAAACACCACGCTGAGCCCGTACCACGGCAGAATGTCCCACACCACCCTCCAGGCCACGCTCTGCACGGTGGGGAGCAAAAATCCCGTCGAAACCATCCCGATCACGTAACCATCTGGATCATGCACCGAGGCCTTGCCCCAGATGAAGTTCCCCAGGTTGCCTTCACCGGTTTCGATGGGGTGGGTTTCTGCGAGCACATCCTCCTTGCTGTCGCCGGACATGATGTGCTCGCTGATTTCCGGAGGGAACGGGTGGGCGTAGCGGATGCCGAGTTTGCTGCCCACCACCAGAAAATCCGCATGCACCTGTTCCCGCAGGTGGTTCATCAGGGGATTGATGGCGATGCGTTCCTCCGGGTGGTTCAGGTAATCGATCACGGTGGGAACGTTGGCGACCATCTGGGAGATCACCAGGGCACGCTCTCCGTACTCGGTGCGGGTGCGCTGCACGGTGGTGACCGCCTGGATGCTTCCCAGGATCACCGTCAGGACCGAGAAGAGCACGAATTGCATCACGAAGAAACGCTGGGACACCCCCAGACGCTTCTTGCGCGCCGGGGGCACGACCTCCTCGGTCATCAGTTGTTTTCCCATGGTGGTCTGTGAAACCATTTTGGACCTCGGTCTGAACAGGTAGGTGGTCTTCATGTTAGCCCACCCCCCGTGACCGGAGTCTGACAGGCCACCCTCTGCACACTTCCATCGAGGGCCAGACGGCGCATCAGTTGCCCGAGGGGTTGCACATTTGCCGGGTGGGACACGTCCAGGATGAAATGCACGGTGTTCTCGGTGCGTCTGACCTGCACGCCCTGCAATTCACTCCCGGTGTCTTCGAGGTCCTGCAACAATGTGCGGCGAACCCAGTTTTCATCCTGAGGGGCGCAATCGAGTTCCAGCCGGGACCCGGTGCGTTTCTCTTTTCTGGCGCTGAGCACATCCAGTGTGCTTTCCATGCGCCTTAGGACCGGGTGGCCCAGGAACACCAGCCCTGCACCCACTGACGCTTCCAGCACAAAACCGAGCCCGGCCAGACAGCCCACCGCTGCACTGCTCCAGAGGGTGGCTGCGGTGTTGAGGCCCCTGACACTCAGGCCTTCCCTGAGGATCGCTCCAGCCCCCAGGAAACCCACCCCGGACACCACCTGTGCTGCAATGCGGGTGTGGTCCAGGGTTCCGGGTTCCAGCGAGGCAATCACCACAAACATCGCAGACGACACCGAAACCAGGGCGTTGGTGCGAAGCCCTGCCAGACTGCCCCTGCGTTGCCGTTCCAGGCCGATCAGGGTGCCGAGCAGCACGGCCAGCAACAGGCGCAGTGAGAAGTCGGGCAGGGTCACCATGTCATTTCTCCTGGCTGAGGGCGATCCCTCTGCTGAACTGCTCCTGCAGCAGGGTGAACATCACCAGGGGAGGAAGCAGGCTCACGATGGTTCCGGCCATCACCGAGCCCCAGTTGGTGCCGTCTGCACTGCCGATCAGGGAACGAAGCCCCACCTGAACCACCTGGTGGTCCACATCCCGGATGATCACCAGGGGCCACAGGTACTGGTCCCAGATGTACACGAACTGGATCACCCCCAGGGCACCGATGGTGTTGAGGCTCATGGGAATCAGGATCAGCCACAGAAACTGCCAGGGGCTTGCCCCGTCAATCTGGGCGGCTTCGGCCATGCTGCGGGGGATGTTCATGAAGTGCTGCCTGAAGAGAAACGTTCCCGTGGCAGAGGCCAGGAAGGGCACGATGATGGCCTGGTAGGTGTTCACCCAGTTCAGGTCGTTCACGAGGTCAAAGAGGGCCACGATCTTCAGTTCGGCGGGGAGCATCAGGCTGAAGAGCACCAGTGCAAAAAGGGGCGTTTTGAAGGGGAAGCGGAAGTACACGAAGGCGAGTGCAGCCATCATGGAGAGAAGCGTCTTGCCGACGGTCACGGTGATCGCCACGATGAAGGAGTTGCGCATGTAGGTGCCAAGGTGCGCGGCATCCCAGGCTTCTTTCAGGTTGGCGAAAAAGGAGGTGCCGGGCATCAGGTTGGCACTGACCACCTGACTGGAGTCCTGCGTGGCCTTGATCACGGCAAAAATCAGGGGGAAGGCCACCACGAACACGGTCAAAGAGAGGATGAGGTGCTGCAGGAAAACCTGCCTCTGGTTGCGGCGCTTCTGGGGGATGGAGGAGTAGGGAACAGTTTTAACCGCCATAGTGCACCTGCTTTCTGCCCACCCGGAACTGGATGAGGGTGAGCACACCCACGATGACCAGCATCAGGATTGCCTGGGTGGCGGCCATGCCCGTCTGGAAGTTCTCGAAGCCCTCGCGGTACAGTTTGTAGATCAGGAAGGTGGTCACGCCGGTTTCACCGTTCACAGGTCCTCCTCTGGTGAGGATGTCCACCAGACCGAAGCTGTCAAAGAGGGCGTAGATCAGGTTGGCGAACACCAGAAAGAAGGTGATGGGACTCAGCATCGGGACGGTGATCTTCCAGAACATCTGGAAGCTGTTCACTCCATCAATGCGGGCGGCTTCCACCACTTCTTTCGGGAGGTTCTGCACGGCGGCGAGGTAGAAGGCGATGTTGTAACCCAGGTTCTTCCACACGGCAGCGGCCACCACCAGAATGAAAGCGAGGTTGGGGTCATCGAGCCAGCGGGGTTTGATGCCAAAGAGGTTGAAGAGCACGCTGTTCACGGTGCCAATCTCGGGATTGAAGAGAAAGAGCCACAGGGTTCCTGCAATGGCTGGAGACAGGGCGTAGGGGAAAATCAGCATCAGGCGATAGAAGCGGCCCCCAGAGGGGATGTTGCTGGCCATCAAAGACAGCATCAGGCTCAGGAAAATTCCGAGGACCACCACCAGGGCGGCAAACAGGGCGGTTTGCCAGAAGGCCTGCAGGTAGGTGGGGTCGGAGAGCACTTTGAGGAAGTTCTGCAGGCCCACAAATTTCTGGGTGCCCAGCACCACATTGCTCTGGTAGGCACTGAGCATCAGGGTGCGGATGGCCGGGTAATACAGGAACACCAGCAGGAGCAGAATCGATGGACCAATCAGGAGCAGGGGGGCCAGTCGGCCTCTAAAAACGGAAGTGTCGGGTTGCATCAGGGCCTCCTGAAAACACAGGCCTCCTCAGGGAAGGCTTTCACCTTCCCCGGGAGCATTGACCAGGCAGGGTCAGAAGTTGGCGTTGTAGTCTTTGATGATGCGGTCTGACTTCTGCTTCAGGTCCGAGAGGGATTTGTCGATGTCTGCCCCTTGCAGCACGCGCTGCAGGGTCTGCTCGACTTCTTTGCGCACCTCGTAGAAACTGCCGAACAGTGCGCCTGCGGTGGCGGAATTGACTTTTGTTCTGAGAAGCTGGTTGAAGGCCACGGCCTGCGCTGCACCTTTTTCCAGCCAGCCTTCTTTCTTGAGCAGTTGCACGCTGCTGTTGCGCACCGGGTAGTATCCGGTCAGTTTGTGCCAGTCCACCATGTTGCTGCTGCTGGTGAGGAACAGGGCGAATTCGCGGGCGGCCTCGGCCACTTCATCGGGGATTTCCTGGGTGACCCACAGGCTGCCCCCACTGATCACCACACCATTGCGGGTGGTGCCGTCTGGAATGGGGTACTGCCCAACGGCCACATTGAACCCGTTCTTTTTCGCGTCACTGGTGATGTTGCCAATCCGGGAGGTGGAGGCAATCAGAAACACCGCTTTCTGGTTCACGAAGATGGCCTGAGAGCCCTCAGCGTCCTCGAATTTGCCGGTGTAGGTGTACATGCCGTCATCGTTGAGGGATTTCATCCAGCGCACGGCCTTCTTGAGGGCCTCACTGGTCAGGTTGGATTCGGTGGCCCGGCCTTTGCGTCCGTTGTCGTTGTTGACGAACACCTCGCCCTGCTCGGCCACCCACTGCTCCATCAGCCAGGAATCGACCTGGAAGGTGATGCATTTGGCTTCAATGCCAGAAGCTTTGATTTTCTTGCAGGCCGCACTGATTTTGCCGAAGGTGTCGGGCAGGCTGTTCAGCTTGATGCCTGCTTTCTCCGCGAGGGTCTTGTTGATGTACAGCACAGGAGAGGAAGAGTTGAAAGGCAGGCTGTAGATCTTGCCCTGCACGGTATAGTAGTTGATCACGGGCTTGATGTAGTCGGAGTAATTCACCTTGCCGATGCTGCTGATGGGCTGAAAAATGCCACTGTCGATGGCAAGCTGGCTGCCTGCTTCACTCAGTTGCACCAGGGCCGGGGGCTTCCCCTGTCTGGCCGCCAGAATCGAGGCCTGGAAGACCCCCTCGTAATTCCCCTTGGCCTGGGCGACAACTTTGATGTTGGGGCGGGATTTGTTGAATTCTTCGACTTTCTGCTGAATCCAGCCGCCCCGTTTGGCGTCCCCATAGGTGTGCCAGAACTCCACCTGGACCTGCTGTGCAGCTGCGGTGGCCATCAGGCCACAGGTGAGCACCACTGCGAATCTCCTCATACCTTCCTCCTTGAATAGAACCCCATCCAGCACGCACGTGTGCTGCTCTGGTTCAGCTGTTTTTCAGGTAGGTTCATGGTAGAAGATGCTTTGTTCCACCGCAAGGTTTTGTTCATTCTGTTCGCACAGTGCACACGGTCCAGCTGGTTGCTCACCTGCGATGCGGGACCAGAATCACCTGCTGCTCGCAGTTTTCTCAAGGACAGTTCAGGGTTGCTGGTGCTGAATTCACAGTCAGGGTGGCCCCAGGGGGTCACACTGAAGCATCATGCCTGGAGCATCCCACCCCACCCTTTCCTCTCACAACTGGACTCCACTGGTGGAGCAACTGAAACGACTGCTGGGTGCAAGCAATGCAGTGATCGACGTGAACACAGAGGAAACCCCTGTGGCGGACAACGCAGGAACATGCCAGGTGCAGGTCCGACCCACCCAGCACGGACAGCATCAGGTGGTGTTCACGCTTGAACACCTGCAGATCTGCCTGCTGTGCCCTGAGGAGCCCAGCGCAGAACTGGTGCAGCGGGCCAGAGGATGTGTCGAAGGTTTCCTGCTTGCCCTGCCCGAAAAAACTGCAACAGAAGATCCCAGTGTTTTCTTTGATGACCATCCCCTTCCCATGTGGGTGTTTCGGGAGTCTGACAGGCGTTTTTTGCGGGTCAATGATGCTGCCATCCACCTGTACGGGTACAGCCGGGAGGAATTTTTGCAGATGACCCTGTATGACATCCGGCCACCGGAAGAACAAAAACGCCTGAAGGCCTTCCTGAGAGACAGTGAACGTCCTGCCTTCAGTGCTGGCCAGATCGTTTGGGTGCACCAGACAAAGGCTGGAGAACGGTTGCAGGTGCTGGTCAGCAGCCATGCCACAGTGCATCAGGGGGAACAGGCACGCATGGTGGTTGTGGTGGATGTCACCCGTCACATGGAACTGCAAGATCAACTTCAGCAACGGGAACAGGAGTACCGCCTGATAGCCGAGAACACGGTGAATGCCATTCTGCGTTTCGATGACGAGAACCACATCACCTTTGCTTCCCCTTCTTCCAGCCAGTTGCTGGGCCTCACCCCTGAAGAACTGATGGGCAAAGAAGGTTTTGAGTGCGTGGCTGACGATGACAGACCCCGACTGATCTCAGAACTTGCTGAGGCCCGCAGCCAGCGGCGCACCCATCTCGTGATGGAGTATCGCCTGAAGCACAAGAGTGGTCGCCTGATCTGGGTGGAAACGCAGTTCACCCTTCTGTGGAGTGGGTTTGAATATTGCGGGATGGTCACCTCCACACTGGACATCACCCTGCACATGCAGTCCAGAGAGGAAGTGCTCAGGGCGCTGAACACCGCCAATGAGATGGTGAACCTCACCGCCGAGCTTGAGGAGGCCAGTGAGCCCTCGGAGGTGATTGAGGTGGCGTTCAGGCATGCCACAACATCACTGGGCTTTGATTACGGGCTGTTCATCCGCATGGACGAACACCAGTACGCGCTGGAACAGCATCACGGTCTGTCTGGGGAGGAGGCCAGGAAACTGCTGCAGAAATACCTGCTGCGCAGCGGCCCCAGGGTCATGGCAGGTTTTGTGAACCAGAAAGCGGTGTTTTTCAATGCAGATGATGCCCTGTGCGATCCTGGTGAGCCCCTGCCCAGACCAGACGCTTTTCAACTGGCCCTGCTTCCCATTCACATTCAACACAGATTGCACGGCTTTCTGGTGTTCGGCACACTGCAAGACAGGCAGGACTTCAGCGAAACCACCCGCCGCATGCTTTCTGCCATGAAAGAGCGCATTGCCCACGCTTTCGAAAAAAACTACCTGCTGGAACAGCTCACCCTCAGTCGGGAAGAAACCCTCAGGGCCATCGGTCTGGTGCTGGAGTACCGGGATTTTGAGACCAAAGGCCACACCGACCGGGTGGTGGACCTCTCAGAACTCCTGGGACAGCAGCTTGACCTCAGTGAAGAAGACCTTGCAGCCCTCAGATGGGGCGCGTACCTGCACGACACCGGGAAGATTGCCATTCCAGACCACATCCTGCTGAAACCCGGCAGGCTGACCCCGGAAGAATTCGAGGTGGTGAAAAAGCACAGTGAGATCGGTTTTGAGATGCTGCGCAGCATCCCAAGCCTCCCCCACAAGACCCTGGAGGTGATCTTGCACCACCATGAACGCTGGGAGGGCAGCGGCTACCCGAAAGGCCTCCGGGGACTGTCCATTCCACTGGTGGCCCGCATCTTCACAGTGGTGGATGTTTACGACGCACTGGTCTCAAAAAGACCCTACAAGGAGTCCATGCCCCACGAGGCCGCCATGGAGGAACTGAAACGCAATTCAGGCACCATGTTTGATCCTGAGGTGCTCAGGGCCTTTGAGCGGCTCTGGACGACCATCCCCCCTGTGTGAACTTTCAACAGGGATTTCCCTGAGGCAGTGATGACCCAGCTCGTTTATTCTTTCAGTCATGTCAGGATTTTCTGAATACGTCATGCCCCTGCTGTTCATTGGCATTCTGGTTCTTGCCCTGTGGAGTGGCCGCCAGGAGCGTCGCCAGCGAAACACACCAGATGAACCCCGAGAAATCTCCCTGCAACTGCTGCTGGGCAACAAAGAACGGCCCTGAATCCTGGGCGTTTTCAGCGGGCCTGCAACTCGCGGGTTTGCAATTGAGTCAGGGTCTGCTGGAGCTGCATGATCTGCAAACTGAGGTCTCCGACCATCACTTTCAGCATGTCGTTTTCTTTTTTGAGTTGTTCCACTTCGTCTGGGCTGGCATTTGAGGCAGAACCTGCTGCAGCCATGTAGCGGTTGCGCCAGTTGTAGAAGGTCTGATCGGTGAAGCCGTACTCGCGGCACACCTGCGCGATGGTTTTGCGGCCCGAGCTGACCTCGGACAGCACCTGCAGTTTGAATTCTTCGCTGAATCTGGTCTGGGTCATGGTTCACCTCTCGTGCACGCTTGCGGTCAGGGGGAGTTTCAACTGGTCATTCAGGAAGGCATTGATTGCGATGCCTCCCGCTCCGGCCAGCCACAATTCGGGCTCGCCGGGCTTGAAAAGGATGGTCTTGGGGGAATCCACCAGGGGCAGGGAGTGGTGGTGCACAGCCTCCAGCAGGGCATTCTGGAAGGTGCGTTCGGTGTTGCAGGTCGGGGCGTAGACAATCACCTTCTGGATGTCCAGGGTGTCGATGACATAGGACAGGGCCAGACCCACCAGTTGCCCTGCGAAATTCAACAGGCGCAGCACTTCCGGGTCTCCCTGCAGGGCGGCGTGGTGCAGGTCTTCCAGGGTCTCGATGTCCAGACCCTGCTCTCTGGCCTGATGGAGCAACGAGTCTGTGGAGGCGTAGGCCTGCAGACAGCCCCGCTTGCCGCAGATGCACAGTCTGCCGTTTCGCACCACAGTGAAATGCCCAATTTCTCCGGCAGCATTGTTGCGTCCAGTGAGGAGCTCATCGTCGTGGTAGAATCCGGCCCCAATCCCCTCTCCGATGTACAGCACAGTGAAGTAACGCTCCAGACGCATTTCGGAGAAGAGCTTCTGGGCAATGGTGATGGAATTGACGTCGTTGTCCACCCGCACTGGCACAGACAGGCGCTTTTCCAGCATCTCCCCGATGGGAACGTGTTTCCAGCCGAGCAGGAAGGAGTACACGCAGAGGTTCTGTCTGGCGTCCACGATCCCCGAGAGGGCAAGGCCCACCCCGAGCAGTTTGTCTTTTGAAATGCCGCCCTGCAGGATCAGTTTATGGACCACTTCTGCGAGTTCTGCTGTGACCTGATGGGGCTCAAAAGAAGTGAGGTGATGGGTCAACTGGCACAGGCTGTGACCACGCAGGTTCATCAGACTGGCATGGATCTCCTGCGAGACCATGCGGATGCCCACCACGCACCTGAAATCCTGCTGGATGCACAGCATCACGCGGGGCCTGCCCAGACCTTCTTGCTGGCTGCCCTGCTCCTGCACCACGCCCTCATCGAGCAGTTCCCGGATGATCTGGGTCACCGAAGCCGAACTCGCCCCGGTCAGGCGGGTGAGGTCCGCACGGGACAGCGTGTGTTGCTGGTAGAGCTCTCTGAGCAGTTTGCTGCGAAGCATGGCACCTTCCTGTCGGACTTATCTTGATCAGTAAAATAAGTGTACAGGGAGATCTGGCATGGGGTCAAGCCAGAAATTCAGGTCCACAACAGGAAATTTTCGATGAAGGATGCCCGGCGCTGTTTCTCAGGTCCATCAAAAAGCCCAGAAACCTGCGCTCTTCCGGGCTTTTTGATGCCAAATGGTTCTCAATTGGTATTTTTGTTTTCTTGCTGGATAAAGAAATCGGGACATTTGCGAAAGGAGGACGGACAAAGGTCAATGCACAGCGAACAGTTCTTCTGTTCGCTGTGCATCACCTGACACGCCGGTTTCAGTTTTTACATTTCATAAGGCCGGGTGATGACCTCCAGCCCATGTCCTGCGGGATCTTTGAAGTACACACCCCGACCCCCGTGGTTGGTGTTGATCTGCCCGGAGAATTGCATCTGCGGGTCTGCCCATTGCTCCAGCCCAGCGTGCAACAGGCGTTCATAAATCTGGTCGAAACTTTCGTCGTCCACCAGAAAAGCATAATGCTGCATGTGAATGTCTGCCCCTTCTGGAACAGTGGCAAACTGCAGGTGGGCATGGTCGTCCAGCATCACAAAAGAAAAAGGACCCCAGGTGGTGGGTTCTGGCAACCCAAGCACCCGGGCATAAAAGGCTGCGGAAACCGTGCGGTCTCTGGCAGCAATGATGGAATGGTTGAATCTGATGGTCACACCAACCTCCTTGTTGAATGGTCCTGCGGCACAGATGGCCTGGGCAGGTGTGCGACGGTGCCTGATCGTAACACTGCAGAATGTTCAGGGCAACTGAAGTCAGGGTGCAACCAGATCGGTGTCCGGGTTCCCGGGATGCGGATGCCCCAGAATGCGGGCCAGGGCAAGGGCCTGCCCTTTGTGGTGAAACTCATGGGTGATGGGGTGCAAGATCAACCAGTGCCGGGAGAAGGTGCAGGGCTCTCCAGATGCATCGGTCCAGTGGATGGGGCCATCCTGCCCTTCAAACCGCTCCAGGGCTTGCTGAACCACCTGATCCACCTGTGCAAACACCTCGCGGAGTTCTGCCACACTGGTCACTTGCAGGTTGGGTCTGGGCAGTCCCAGACCCACATTGCCCACCCACACCAGGTAACACTTTGCGATGTGCGAATAAATGCCACACAGGCTGCCAAAAGCGAAATCGGGATGCTCCCGGGTGAACACCCCTTCAGGCAGGGTGTCCAGCCAGTTCAGCACAATGGCGCGGGTGTCTTTGACCCGCCTGTAGAAGTCATTCAGATCGATTTGCATGTCGCAGCATAAACTTCTGGTCGGGTGCGTGAGATGGGCAAAGTGGCTTAAGGGGGGTCCAGAATCATCAGCAACGGGTCACCGCTGCCCTGGCCAGGAAGTGGAAACGGGAAAACCTGAACTGCTCATGGGTGCTGGAAGGAGCATCACCCATGAGCAGTTTGAGAAGGCTGTGGTCGGGGAAGCCCTCCAAGATTAACAAAACCGGAACTGCGGGTGTTGCGGTGGGTGATGCAGGTGTCCGGTGAGGGTCAGACCCTTCACCCCGGCAGCAAAGGGGGCAAAAGCTGCTCTGTGATCACCTGTCGATGGGAAGGGTGAGGTGACACGTCACCTGTGATGGACACCACCACTTCAAGATCCGGGAAAAGCGCCAGATACTGCCCCCCAAAACCTGTGGCATACCAGGCCCTCTGGCCCAGTTCTGTGGTCAGCCACCAGCCCATCCCGTACCAGGGAAGGCCTTCCATCCATTCATAACCCGGCACCACTGGCTGGGTGATCTGTGCAAGCCAGTCGGCAGGCACGATCTGCTGCCCCTCCCACTGGCCGTTTTGCAGCACCAGCTGACCGACCCTGTGAAGGGCAGGGGCCGTCAGGTGCAGGCCTCCCGAACCAAAAGCACGCCCTCCAGCATCTTCCTCCCAACGGGAAAAGGAAATCCCCAGAGGAACGAACAGCACCTGCCCGGCAAAGTCCTGCAAAGGCATTCCCACCGCCCGGGAAAGAACCTCTCCCAGCAGGTGAAAACCAGCGTTGGAATAATGGAACCGCTCACCGGGCTCTTCCAGCAACTTCTGCTCCAGGGCAAACCGCACAGGGTCCTGATGGGTGAACCAGGCCTCATCGTAAACCTCATCGGTCAATTCGGAAGGAAGGCCCCCGGTCATGGTAAAAAGGTGCTGCAGGGTCACCCTCTCCCACCTGGAGTCCTTGACCAGGGATTGGTGCTCGGGAAAGAAGTCCAGCACCGGGACCTGCAAACCAGACAGCACACCACGGTCAAGGGCCACACCATACAGCAAGGCCAGAATGCTCTTGGTGACCGACTGAACCTCCCTGGCCGTGCCCGCATCTCCCTGCAGATACTGCTCGTGCAAGAGCACCCCCTGACGGGACACCAAAAGGCTGGTGAGGTGAGGAAACTCGGAGGGCAACCATTCATGCAGCGGGTGGAAGAGAGGATCGGGCATCCTTGCATTGTTGACCTTCAGCAAAGAGACTGCAAGGATGTTTGCCAGAAACACCCTTGCAGCCAGAGGCCTGCACCAGAACCAGCAGCTGGAACTGGCAGGTTCTCAAGCACAATGAATCAGCTGGGCAACACCTCAATGCTCCACTGCCCGCACCACCATCACCGGAACAGGGGACTGCCGCACCACCTGCTCGGCCACACTGCCAAAGAGCAGGTGACTGAAACCGCGCCTGCCGTGGGTGCCCATGAAGATGCCATCGGCCTGAAATTCCTTTGCCTCACGGAGAATGGCTTCTGCAGGTTGACCCACCACCTGCCAGGATTCTTCACCTTTCTGGCACCATTCCCTGAGCCTGTGCAGGGTTTCTGTTTGCAGGCCTTTGTTGGCCTCTTCCATCAGGTACAGAGGTCCAATGCCATCTGCATAAGGGGCGTACATGGCACTGGCATCAAAGACATGCAGCACCCCGATTTTGGCCTGCGGGCACAGGTGGCGGGCGAGTTCCAGGGCTTTCTGGGCACTGGCTGAAAAATCGGTGGGAACCAGAATGCGTTTCACTTGCACCTCCTCAATGCCTCAACTACACGGAAAGCTCCCGCAGCATGCTGCTCAGTTCGGCATCGGTGAAGCCCAGCGGTTCTGCATAACCGTCACGGACGGTGGAATACGGAACAGGGGTTTCCAGACAGACCACCTCATCCACCAGACCCTGCACGGCAATGATGGATTCACGGGAGGCTTGTGGAACTGCGACCACCAGGTGCTTCGCTCCCAGGTACCACACCGCCTGAATGGCTGCACGCATGGTGGCCCCGGTGACCATGCCGTCATCAATGAGCACCACCGTCAGGCCACTGAGGTTCAGGGGATGCAACCCTGAACGGTAACCCTGCTCCTGTTTTTCCAGGGCCTGCATTTGCAGGGTGTGGCTTTCATTCAGGGTGTGAGGGGCCAGATGGAACCACTCCATGGTGTCCCCGTCCAGCAATTGCACTCCACCTGCCGAGAGGGCTCCGGTGGCCGGGCGGTCTGTTCCCTCAGGGGTGAGTTTGCGCACCACCAGCACGTCCAGCGGGGCATTCAACTTGCGGGCCACCGGAAGGGCCACCGGAATTCCCCCTCTCGGGATCGCGAGCACCAGCACCTTCTGGGCATGCACTTTTTTGAAGATCCGTTCAGCGAGTTGTTCTCCTGCCACCGTGCGGTTTTGAAAGGACATCACTCTCACCTCCGTGACACCTGATTGGCCAGGGATACGAAGAGGGAACACAGGGATCTGCTGGAGACCGGGTGTTCAGGAAGACAGGTTCAGGTGCTGCTTTCATTGTAGGCCCCTGGCATTACCAGAGGATTACCCACAAGCAAGTCGAAGTCATGTGGATCAGGAGACGAGATCCAGAACCACAAAAACCAGCAGGGCTCCCAGGAAAGCCATCATCAGACCCCACAACAGCAGGTGCCGGAAAGTGCGCTGCCGCTCAGGGCCTTCTGGCAGGGCAGCAAGGCACAGGGCACCCAGCGTGGAGAGGGGACTGACATCCACCATGTGGGCCCCCACATCAATGGCGATCACTGCGTCCATCCAGGCCCTTTCGCTGCCTCCCGGGACGAGACCGGGAACCATGGGAATGAAGAGCGGCATCACCACCCCACTGGAACTGCTGCCAACAGAGGCCAGACCTGCCACCAGGGCCAGCACCCCATGAAACACCCCATCCGGTGTTTCACTGAGTCGGGAAGTGAGCATTTCCAGGCTGCCCACATGTTCCAGCACGCCCAGCAGCACACTGATGCCAGCAATGAGCACCACCACTGCCCACGGAACGGTCTCTAAGGCTTTCTCGGAGGGAGCGGCCCGCAACACCATCAGCAGCACAGAAAGCAGGATCGCGCTGTAGGAAGCAGGCCAGTGAAACACCACCACCAGCGCAATGAACACCGCCATGCACCCCAGAGAAAGCAGGTGCTGTTTGCTGAAATCAGGCCTGTCTTCTGAAGCGGTGGGGTTGAGGTTCTGAGCCTTCGGGTGGAACAGCAGGTAGGCCAGCACAGCACTGAGGGTCTGAATCACTGCCACCCTCCAGAACACCTGCAACGGCAGGGCAGGCTCAGAAAGGCCCATCTGGCGCATCAGTTCAGTGTTGATGCTGCCTGTGACCGCAACAGGTGAAAAGGTTCCAGCATTGGCCCCGGTGCAGACCACAATGGCCATCAGGAGCGGACTCACACCCAACTGCAAGCTGCTGGCCATCGCCACTGGCGCAATGAGCGCTGTTGCAGCAATGTTGCCCGGACCCAGTGCGGACAGCACAAAAGCGATCAGGAAAAACGCCACTGGAAGCCAGCGGGCATCTCCCCTCACGGGCTTCAGTGCCCAGCGGGCCAGGAGGTCCAGGGTGCCGTTGTGCCTGAGCAGTTCAAAAAACAGGGACACCCCCACCAGGGTGAGGATCAGGCTTGAAGGCAGAAAATCAGCAATCTGGGTTGCTGTGAGACCTGCACCAAAAGCCCCCAGCAGGAAAGCCGCAGCAATGGAAAGCACACCTGCGTTCAGGTCCGGGCGAAACGCCCCCACCGTGAGCACCAGCACCAGCATGACCAGAGCCAGAACTGCCATGTCCATGGTTTCAGGGTAAGGGTTTTGCAGTCAGATTTTGTCCCGGTCAGGCAAGCAAAACCCCTTTTGATCCAGCCCTCCAGGTGATGGACGGGGTGGGCCCAATGCACCTAGAATGGGCCTTCAACTGCATGACCCGGTCAAACTGAGCCCTGATGCAACATGCCAACTGAAAAAAGGTCAGGTTCTTCTGACCCTTTCATCAGAATGGACCGGATGTGGGTTTATTTTCTTCATGTTTTGTGGTGCCAATGACAAATGCCTGCTGTGGAACAGTTGAATCCTGCTAAACTTCTTGCATGTCAGGATTTCAGGTGGTGGAAGGTCATCTCTCGGTCTATGAGGTGCTCACCCACCTTGGAGATCCCTATCCATCCAGAACTTGGAAAAAGCTGCTGAAGCTGCCTGCAGAGATGCTGCCCCGGCATGCCCGCAAGCAGTTCATCATGAAAGATGGGCGCAAGAGCCGCATGCTGCCCGCCATTCCCATCGAGGATTTTGACCGTCTGGTCTTGTTGCTGGAGCAGGTGAACACAGAAACCGAAGTGGTGACTTTGCGGCTGGATGCAGAGTCTGAACTGCTGGAGGTGCTGTCGGAGGCGTTTCAGGACTTTGAACCCAGCCAGAATGTGGAGGTGGGAGACCTGCGATTGGACCTGTATTTTGCCCGTGCAAACGTGGCCGTCGTACTGGTGTCCAGACGGGTGTCCGGGCAGCAGCGTCTCCTGCTTGATCAACGGATCATGCAGGCACAGGCAGAACTGGAGTGCAGGTTCCTGAAACTGGAACCGGACGCTGAAGGGTTCAGGCTGGGGCAGGCCGTTTTTGAGCTTCGCCAGTTGCTGGAGCACAAAGAGATCAAGCCCACTTCCTGAAGCCCACTTTTTGTTTTATTTTCGTATCAGGTCACCAGCATCCTTTTTGTTCAATTCCCTTGAGGTGAGCACATGCACAGGTCATCCGTTGAGCCCAACAGCAAATTGCCCATTCCAGACCTGGACCCCATCCACCTTGCCCTGAACTGGCCAGAGGGGGCAGAAGACCAGTTTGCAGCCCTGTTCGCAAAATGCCTGGAGTGTGAACAGGCCATGTGCTCCTGCAGGACCCTGAAGGGACAGAGGGGACTTTGCAGGCGGTGGGCAGTTATGGCATCCCGGAAGATCAGGCTTACCTCTCTGCCCTGATTCGCCTGAACGTGCAGGCAGAGGCCCTGGCCCGCATGGCCCTCAGGTTTGGGATGGTGGATCTGGTGTGGGAACACGAAGAGCAGCAACTGGGCCCCACCGAGAACCTGATCAAGCGAACCCAGGACACCCTCTTTTGCTGTGCCCTGCGGACCCCGGATCAGGGCATCGGGTTGATTTACGCCTCTTGCCGGGAGAAACGCAAACCCACCACCCAGCAGATTGTGGCAGCAGCCCAGGTGGCACAGTCCCTCTCGCTTGGACTGCACCGACAACACCTGAAGGGCACCGTGGTGAACCGGGCGAGGCACCTGCAGTCGGTGATTGACCAGTCTCCGGACATCATCCTGGTGGGCCAGAACATGAAGATCCTCAGCGTCAATCCGGCCTTCACCCGCATCCTGGGGTACCTCCCTGAAGAGGTGATCGGGCGACCCGTCACCGATTTTTCCCATCCAGAGGACACCCCCACGGCCAGCAGTGCCCATCTGGACATCGTGGAGTCTGGTCAGCCTTCACCTGCCCACCGGGTCAGGTGGATGCACAGGGCAGGACATGCCGTGCTTCTGGAGTGGACGTTCACCCCACTGGAGGACCGTCGGGGGATTGCAGTGGGACGTGAAGTGCCCAGAGAAAACCTTTCTGGCCCACTCACTTGAGCCAGGGGTAGGCAAGGTCAATCCATTCGCGGTGCCGGGCGGCCAGCAGGGTGCGGATCTTCTTGATTTCCAGGTGACAGACCTCACCGAGTTCCTGCATCACCCACACCTCATGTGCAGTGAGTTCAGGCATGTGCAGGGCGCACAGCCTGACCCGGATCACCTCCCTGCTGTGACCGAGTTGCTCGGCTTCCTCTCTGGGAAGGGGGTGCAGGGCGGGATGGTACTGTTCCACCAGAGCTTCCATCTGCCTGCGTTTTTCCGGTGAGGTTTTCAGTGGCACATTCGGCTCCTTTCTTGCAGGTCTTGCTGTTCAGGCACTGCGGGTGATTCGGCGCACGGTGAGGTTCATCACGAAGAGGTCGTAACCAAGCCGGGCTTCTTCCAGATCGGTGAAATCGATGCTGCTGATCTGGTGGGGCTCACCCTCAACCCAGATGTGTTCCTGAATATCGAAAGCGTCAATCAGTTTTTTCAGCACGTCCTGGGAACACAGCACCTGCCACATGCCGTCCTCGTCGCGGATGAGCACGTTGAGCTGCAGACCGAACACTTTCATGGGCTGTTACTGGGGCCTTCCTGTGAGGTGCAGGTCTTCACTGACCAGCACAGGTGCAGAAGTGGCCGGTCTGGGGTCCTCGGTGAAGAGCATCAACTCCCCATGAAAGAGGGACCACACGCCTTCTCTGAGCTCCTGAAGCCAGTCCGGTTTCAGTTTCCAGCCGTGCACATGACCGTAGTGGCTCAGGGCCTCGACCGGGCCAGCAGCCTCGATCACGGTCAGCATGCCGGCTTCACGAATGTAAAACTGGGGCATCTTCTTCTCCTTTGGGGTTGGGGTTTTCGGGAAGCAGGTGGGGCCTGATTTTCCAGGGGTCGCATCCACTGAGCAAAAGCAGGGCAGTTTCACCGAGCAGGTGTTCCAGGTGGTCCAGGGTGGTTTCTCCACACTGGATGCAGAGTTCCAGGAGGGACACCACAGGAATTGCACTTTCGCCCTGGTGCACCATCAGCCAGTGTTCGGTGCGGGGCTCGGGGTCGTTGCGATTCATCCGGTCAAACACCACGGCGCATCCTCCGCGCATCAGGTGTTCCTGGATGATGGGCTGTTCCGTCCCATGTTGTGAGAGCAGCACCGTGGAGCGCTGGGGTTGCACATCCTGTTCGGGCAGGTGGTCCACATTGAGCACACTGCGGGCCTGACACGGGGTGGTCTGCAGGTGGAGGTTGGCATCTTCGTTGATGGTCCAGGCCATGGGGTGCTCCATTTCTGTTTGGGCCAGACAGGATGAGGACCTCTGTCCGGTGCATGCGCTTTTCACCAGGAAAGGGGTGAGTGGCGTGCACCTTCGGCAAGAGGCCCAGGGGCTCTGTACAGGGCAGTGCAGATGGGTGACTGTTCTTTGTGGGGCTGGATGTCGACCGCCAGATTCAAATCCCTTTTGGAGAGATGATGTGGCTGAGAAGGTGATTGCTTCCTTCCAGCGGTGCATTGCTTTTGAAGTCGAGTTTCAAATGAACTCAACACGATCATCATAGATACTAAAGATGATAGATTGATGATAAAATCTTAATTCTCTTGACCAGGGTTTTTACTTATATCAGGACTCAACTTAAAAAATGGCTTTTGACTTCAAAATTGACATGCACAAACATTTACACTCGAAATGTTTGTGTGAGGGGATTTCTGCTTTACCAAAACAGCCACCCTCAAGATAACCTGCACACCTTCAACTGCCCTGTAGTTGCGCTGAGTCAATTCTGAGGATCGCTGATCAGACCTCATCTGCCTGATCGACGCTTCAAACAGCAAATTTCAGACTTTTGCCAGCTGCACCACTCAAATTTGTGACAGCAGCATGATGAAAAACGACCCGTTCAAGGCTGCTGCAACTGGGTTTCTGGCGTGTGGGCCCAGGTGTCCAGCAAGGCATGAACCACCGCCTGCAAAATGGGCAGTCCAGAACGGCGTGGAAGCACCATCACCCCGATGGTTCGGGGCATCGGATCAGGCAGGGGCCAGGTTTCCAGGGTGTCTGGCAGATGGGGAATCGCCAGACGGGGAAGCAGGGTGATGCCCAGGTCATGCTCGGCCATCGCCAGAAGAACCGTGTCATCCTGATACTGCTGGATGGTGGCCTGCTGCACCCCGTGCTGCTCCATCAACTCCTCCATCATCACAACCGTGGATGGGGCACCCCCGTTCATCAGAAAAGTCTGGCCGTGATAATCGGCCCAGGTGCGGGGTTTGTTCTGGCGTTTGCGGGAATAGATCGCCAGCCACTCATCCTGGTACAGCGGCCAGGACAGCAGAGAAGCGTGAGGAGGATGGGGCAAAAGGCCAATGTCTGCTTCACCTCTTCGCAGCAAGGTCTCCCCTGCCGAGGCGTGGGATTCAGACTCCAGCACCACCACATTCAGACCCGGATGGTCCTGCCTGAGGCGCACCAGCACCCGGGGCAACAGTTTGGACGCAGCACTGCGCAAGCTGACGATTCGTACCGTGCCAGAGAGTTCCTGCGGGTCTTCCACCGCACGGGTGAGGTCCTCAATGGCCATCAGGGCAATGCGGGCGTGGTCCAGGGCCCGGGCTCCGGCAGCAGTGAGCGTCACCCCATTTCGGCTGCGGTGAAAGAGGGTGCACCTGAGGTGCCTTTCCAGGGTCTGCACCGCCTCACTGAGGGTGCTCTGGGACATGCCGGTGCGGGCGGCGGCTTCATTGAAACTTCCAGCGTCACTGACCGCCACAAAACACTGGAGCTGGGACAGGGTGGGTTTAAGGGGTGCCATGCATCATCCTGACGAGAAGGTGAGAGAAGGGATGGGGCTGCCAGAACAGCAGTCTCAGCAAGAGCATACACGGTTTGAGAAGGCCTGGAATCTGCCATTCGTCCATCCACACCCAGAGCAGAAGATTCAGGCACAGGACAGAAAGCAGGGACAGGCTCCCTCTCCAGAAGTCCTGCAGTGCCCACCAAACAAAAAAGAGGACGCAAGTTGCGTCCTCTCGAAGTGAATTTCAGGTTTTATTGAGAACCCTGGCTGCCACCGCCACTGTTGGACCCCTGGCCGCCTGAACCGCCAGAGCTTCCACCCTGTCCGCCAGAGCTTCCGCCCTGTCCGCCAGAGCTTCCACCCTGTCCGCCAGAGCTTCCGCCCTGACCACCGGAGTTGCCTCCAGAACCGCCTTGACCGCCTGAGTTGCCGCCTCCGGAACCGCCTTGATTTCCACCACTTTGGTTGGTCATGTTCATCTCCTTTGGATGTGAAAGGTCTGTGTTGATGGGTGCACTGGGTTGTGCAGTGTGACATGCAGGGTACATTGCAAGTGAACTTGCAAAGTTTTAATGATGTTCAATAAAAAACAGGACTTGGGGAATTCCATGCATGGAAGCGTTGTTGAAAGCCATCTGGGCTTCAACAACATCAGCGTAAGCATTAAACATGATAACCATATGATAATTGGGATTGTCTCTCCCTCTTTCGATCATGCGGCACCAGAGAAAGGGATTTCCCCTGAACACATGAACTGAAACTGAAACCATTGAGCACTGTCCTGTTTTTTCCCAGCATGTCGCCGTCTGGAAGAGGCAAAAGCAGATTGGCCAGAAGGCAACATGAGCATGGCGTGTTTTCTTGGGACCGTGGCACACTTCGCAACTCCCTTCGGCCTGTGGAGGCTCGGGCAAGGGAATTCAGGTTTTACACCTGCAGAAACGGAAGATTTTCAATCCCTTCAAAACCGGAAGATTCTACCAGGTTCACTTTGCATCCACAGACTGTTGCCCAGTTGATCCTGAATGGCGTCTTTCCAGGCGGGGTCGTTTTTCGTTTTCAAGCAGCCACGGGTACGCCTGGTCCAGCCACTCCCGGTGCTTGCGGGCAAGCAGGGTGCGGATCTTCTTGTGTTCCAGATGGCACACATGACCGAGCTCGGACAGCACCTGCTGCTCATGCTGCTGGAAATCCTTGATGTGCCAGGCATACAGGTGGACGCGCACCGTGTCCCGTGAATGGGCCAGAGCAGTGGCCTGTTGCTGGCTCAGGGGTTCCAGGATGGGCTCGTATCTGTCAATCAAATTCTGGATTTCCTGCAGTCGCTGCGGCTTCATCTGAAAAGGCATGTTGCATCTCCTTTCGAGTGATTCGATAGGGTTGGTGGGTCTTTCCGTAGGCGTACCTGTCTCCCTGGATTTGAACCCCAGATGAAAAAAGGATGCCAGAGGCATCCTCAGGGTGAATTACCTGTTTCACCTGTGGGGCACGGGCAACCCCTGGAGGGTTCATCCAGAGGACTCCACGTGCCAGGGACCTGTCCGGGTTTGCCACCAGAAGGTCCGGCCCTGGTGCTGCTCTCATCGCCCTCTGGAGCAAGATGGCCTTCAGGGGGTTCAGCCTGAGGCACCGTCTTGCAGAGGGGGTCTGATCCAGGCACAAAGGTCAGGTGAAAACACGCTGTGGCTTCGATGAAGTCACAGATCCAATAATGATGGGTGTTGCATGATGTTGTAGACACTGTTGGCGTCTTGTTCAACACATTCATCTTAAAAAAATAAGGTGATAAATTAATGATAAAATCTGATAGATTCATTTGGAATCAGATGGGCAAAGAAACACAGGGACATGATCACCTGAACTCCAACTGAATGGAAATGGACTCAAACTGTTGAAATCGAATTTCAGCACAGTGCTTTCAGGGTACGCCTGACTCCAAAACAATTCTGTTCAATTGATGACCCTGGCTTTTGAAATGCCCAGCGTGGAACACATGTTGTGCTCTGTTTTACAGGACTGACTGAAAGGACGCATCTGCAAGCAACACCCTACAAGCAAGATCCAGTGGCATGTCAAAATGTTCAATCCCCTGGACTTTGCCACAAGGTCACCTCTCCTGCTGCAATGTTTTCTCAGGCAGGGTATGCGTAAACCCTTCAAGGCAGTCAAAAGGGCAGATGAAGCCACCGCTGAAAACAGCGACAACTTTGTGGACAAAGCCAGGCAGAACTTGAGGACCGTACCAGAGCTGCAGTGCATGATGCCCGGGCAGACCTCGCTGAGAAGAAGGCAGGGAAAGTCATTTCCCTGCCTTCACCCCTCGCAAAGCGGAGGTTTGTTTTTTTGCTGCAGCGCAGCTTGTTCTGAAGACGTTTCAGAACGTCGATCTTCAGGCCTGAGAGACCTGCCGCACCACTCCACGTTGACGCAGTGAATACACGCACATGTTGCCAACAAATTTTCCGTACAGCAGGCCCTGCTTGCGCATTTCCTCCAGCGTGGCTCGGGTGTCGGGCACCTTCCATTTCAACTGTCGGGCCAGACTGAACACGGTCTCCCGGCCCCCCTGGGCAAACCAGGCTTCCAGTTGCCCAAACCACTCCGGGTGCACCAGGTGGGGGTCATGCTCAAACTCACGTTTGATGTAGCGCACGCTGTTGCGCAGCTGGTCGGTCTGCACCAGACCCTGGGCGATCAATTCAGCGAGCACCGTTTGCAGCTCACTGGTGGTGATTCCGAGTTCAGCACGAATTTCGTGACCGCCCAGGCTGTTGTGGGTGGTCAGCAATTGGAGCACTGCACCCTGCTGGATTTGCAGGACAGAACTTGAAGCATTCAGCATGTGATTCCTCTTTCATGACGGCAGGACCGCTGCACGAGCAGAACCTGAAAAGGACCACCTGGAAGAGGTGATGGTGCGTAAGCAAAATGACCGCAGAAACATGGGTCCCTGGGTCTTTTGCCGAAACATCATCATATCACGCCACCATGAGAAGACCTCTGCTGCACCTGAACAGGGATTTCTGAGGGTTTTGCTCACCCTCACCCCCCTTCCAGAAAGGCATGGTGCGCTGAGCCATGAACAGCCTTGTTCTCTCCCGTGCCAAACGAGAATTTTTATCCGGGACCGGTTGCACATTCCTGCACAGGCCATCGCATCTGGCCTGAGAACCCTGCAGGAATGGTCGCTGTACCTGGACCGTTGCCAGGAAGAATCTGAGGCCCTCAGGCACTCAGAAAAGCATAAAAACCGTCCGCATTGATCTGCAATGGTCCCTGGATCTGCACCCTTCAGCAGGGTTGCAGGGCACCTGCAGGATCTTGGTGTTCCTTTGCACCTCCCGGGTCCTTCCTTCTGGACACCCAGGTGTTCGTCCAGAGGGTCTGAAGGGGTGCTGGAAACTTCTGGATTGAACTGCGGGATGTCAGGGCGTTGCAGGGATGGACCGCTGACGCATCCTCTCTTTGCTGGGCTTGATGCACAGCGCATGCAGCCACTGCAGCGTCATCCCTGCTGGCGGGACCACAACCGGGTGCGAGGATGGATCATGAGGTGATACACCGCCAGTGCAGCACTGTACAGCAGAACCAGGATGTACAGCACAAGACTGAGGGTTCCTCCCCCCTGGGGGGCTGAAGGGGCAGAGCCATAACTTCCGTACATGTATGGGCTTGCAGGGCCTTCCCCCTCTCCTCCCAGCAGGCGCATCAGGTAGGGGATGATCAGCACAAGGTCATAGGCCAGGAAGGAAAGCAATTGCCCTACTGCATTGGACCAGCAGGGCCGCACCACGCCATACCCGAAGTAGTACGCCGCTCCGAAAAAAGCAAAACTGAAGATGGTGGAAGAGGCCGGGTCCAGTCCCCAGGGAAACACCGGTCTGTGCAAAAACAAACCCATTCCCACAGTGATGAGCGCGAGCGTAAAGAAAGCAAAGGAAAACCGCACCAGGGGTGGAGTTGGTGTGGAATCCAGCATCCGCAGTTTTCGGGTCCACACAAAGAGCATCCCATTGAGGACCACACCTGCGAGACAGGTCAGGGCAGGCCCCCACTGTGGCAGGCTGGAAGCCCCCAGCCATCCTGCAAAAACCACTGCTGCACCCGCGAAAACCACTCCGAGGTTGATGGCCCCTCCCCTGGCTGCCCCAAAGTCACCGGACAGCCCAAGCCAGATCACCGGGGCGGCCACGGCAGCAAAAATGGAGGCAATGAAGGTGTAAGACAGGCTCGCATCCGGCCAGGGCCACAGGCGGGTGACGGGCGGCCATTGCAAGAAGAATCCTGCGGTCAGAAAAAGGGCCACGGCTCCAGCCAGCACCAGCACCCCCTGCATCAGGGTGCGGTGACGGGCCTGCACTGCTGCTTTGACACTCATGGGCAACCCTCATCAAGGGCCTGTGCAGCCTTTTGAGGTGCATGGGGCAGATTTCCGGTCGGGTGCATGATGGTCCTCCTCAAGGTGATTTTTCCTCAGGATAAGCCGCAGGCGTTTCATGACCGTCTCAGGGAAGCAAGTGAACCAGAAACAGCCCTGACCCAGGATTGCTGCAGAACCCTCCACCTGTGCAACAAGAGGACCACCTGCTCCGTTGTCAGAAGCGTTTCAAACATCAGACCTTCAAAAACATGAGATTGAACAGGAGAATCAGGTGAAGCACTGCCAAAATGACCCACAGACAACCCTTCAAACAGTTGACAAAACCATGACATTTCTGGGTAGATACCTTGGGCTGCAGGTCATCAGCTCATTTTAGAAGCTGTTTCACAGCACATAAAGATTCATCATATGCACCAGGGTTGTGCAGTCCGAGCATTGCGGAAGCAGATGATACAACCCAAACACAAATCACCTGCATGGCCAGCATTTCATTACAAAAAACATACTTTATCCTTACATCTGGGTATCAATGTGGCATTCCGAGAAAAATCACCCGCTGGTCTCACCAATAAACTTGACCCTGCTTATTGTTGATGCTAAATTGCACATCACAGCAAGAAGGCATGTGCTCTGCATTTTGACTTGCTGGAACTTCCAGAGGACGTGAAAACCCATGACGCATGATTCAGAATCCGTGCCCACCCTCACCACCATCGACACTGCAGGTTCTGAACCTGCAGAACGTCCCACATACGAGCCTCCCGTTCTCGTTGCCCATGGCCGCTGGCAAATGCTGACCACAGCCATCAGCCTGGAAATCGGTCCAGGCGGGGACTGATCCTCTTCATTGCACAGCCCCATCCCTTCACCTTCCCAGGTCCCATCTGAGGAAGGAACGTCCGTTTTTACAATTCTGTCCCCACGCACATCAGGAGACCCATGCAAAACCCGTCCACCACTCAGCACCCCGCTTCCGCTCCTGTTGTCTGTTTCAGAGGCACCCGATGAAACA
This sequence comes from Deinococcus cellulosilyticus NBRC 106333 = KACC 11606, assembly GCF_007990775.1. Lineage (NCBI taxonomy): Bacteria > Thermotogati > Deinococcota > Deinococci > Deinococcales > Deinococcaceae > Deinococcus > Deinococcus cellulosilyticus. Next base: position 37,783 of record NZ_BJXB01000020.1, read on the forward strand.
CCTCAAACCCTCCCTGCTTTTCTTGCTTGCCCCCATCATGCTGGCTGCATGTGCTTCAAACCCCTCTGCCCCCACCAGACCACAGCCTGTGGTGCGTGGGGCAGTGGAACTCACTTTTGAGCTGGGTCCTGCACCCACTGCCACCGCAATCGTGCTTCCTCAGGCCGTGCGGCCCGACACCGATGTGAAATTTCTCAAGCCAGCAGCTTACACGGACTACGATGACACCAGTGGTCACCGTTACATGAATGCCACCTTCACGGTGAAAAACCTCAGTGCCCAGCCTTTTGACAACCTCACGCTCTACGCTTACCACAAGGCAGCAGACAACATTGGTGGAACAGCCCTGAAAAAAATCAGCAATGCTGCAGGCACCCCCATCACCGATTCCAGTGTGGCCCGCGCTGTGCTCCCCTCACACGGAACCGCTTTTGATGTGCTGAGTGGTGGTTCCATGGTGGTCCCCACCCAGGCGGACCTGCAGGTTTTCACCGGTGATGAAGTCAATGCCATTGATTCAGAGGCCAAGGTTTCTGGAATCATCTCTCCCAGTGACACCGTGCTGTACTACGGTTACAGTGCCAGAAACCTGAACACAAGCGGCAACAAGCGCTTCATTGACGCTGCGGGTTGTGCGACCCCCAACTGTGACACGGGCCGCATCACCCTTGCCGTGCGGGTGCCCAACACCGTCTCGGCCAGCACCCCCTACCGTTTCACCATGACTTTCGTGCTCGTCGATGAGGCCGCCACCCGGGTCACCCAGAGCACCCTGGAGACCGATGACACCCTGGTGGACACCCGCGCCAGTGATGTGGGTGCCAGTTCCGTGCGGGTGCTGGGAGGCAGCAGTTATGACGCCTCTGCCACCCGGATCTGCGGTGCCATCATTGCCGTGGCCTCCGGATCTGATGGAATGCAAACCATGGGAAAGTGCTCCACCTACGCCAATGACAGCGAAAACCTGAATGTGGTGATCACCGAATTCAAATCCCTGGGAACCGAATTCATTGAGGTGAAAAACATGAGCGCTGCACCTGTGAACCTGCAGGGCTACTGGTTCCAGAACTGGCTTGGACAGGTGGCCCGCCTGCGTGCAGTCACCGACCCGACTGGAAGTGCCAAAACACCCATCACCCTCGCAGCAGGGGCAGTGGCTTATGGTGTGGTCAATCCTGCCAGTGCTGCCGACATCCCTGCAGGAGCAGGCTTTGTGTACGGGGCTCCTGGCTCCACTTTTTCCCTGCTGGACAATGGAGACATCCTTGCCCTGCTCAAACATGGCAGCAGTGGACCGGCAGTGGAAGACCTGGTGGACTTCAGAACCTTTACCTCCAATGCCTCTTATCTCCCTTCTTCCGCTGCTTTTGTGGGTTACAGTGGTGCTTCCACACAGCTGACCTCTGGTGCCACCGCGGCTGACAACAACACCGCCACCAACTGGTGTGTGAGCTTCTACCCTGGCACAGGAACCAAAACCCGCGTCTCTGACACCAGAGGCGCAGCAAACGGCAGTTGCTCTGCGGTGGTCATCAATGAGGCCCTGATCGATGCCCCTGGTGGAGACGATGGCAAAACTTTCATTGAACTGGCTGGACCCGGGGGTGCCCTTGTTGGGGATTATGAACTTTTTGACACAGAAGGAAAAGGCATTTCTGCAGGCACCCGCAATGCAGGCTACTACAAAGTTCCTGCAGGCACCCGCATTCCTGCAGACGGCATCCTGTTGATTGCAGACGGCAACATCTCTGGCGCCACCACCATTCCCAATGCAGACCTGATCGGAACCACTGTGGACTTTGAGAACGCTGGCGGAGACAGCATCATCCTGGCAAGTGGCACAGGCACGCTTGTGGATGCACTGGGTTATGACGTTACAGGGGCGAATCTGGACACCAACACCCCTGCTTTCCTGGCTGGAGGGCAGTTGTATGAAACCGCTACAGCGCTTTATCCAACCTCTCCAACTGCCGTGACCACCATGACCCTCTCCCGTGACATAAACAGCACCGACACGGACAACAACCGCAATAACTTTCACAACGACCCGACCCCGACCCCTGGTGTGGCCAACGACACCGTGAACTTCACCATCACCGGTCTGAGCCCGAGCAGCACGTCTGCTTCTGCAAGCACCACCATCGTCACGGTGACCGGGACCGATTTCCATGCGGGCATCTCCTCCAAATTTGGAACTGCAGCGGCAACGCCCTGCACCATCACCAGCACCACCACCATGAACTGCACCGCACCCAATGGCGGTACCCCGAAGGTTGTGGATGTGGCCTTCACCAGCCCAGCAGCAGGTGCGAACACCACCATCACCAAGACAGCGGCATTCACTTACAACTGAACTTTTCTCCCCGAAAGCTGGCCTGTTCAAATTCAGGCCAGCTTCTTTGTGTTCCAGCCTCACGGTTTACAGACACAAAAGATTGTTTGCAATGGGTCTCCTGTTGCCTGCAGGTGGGATGGCGGATGTTCGCATCCCCCAGAAAATTGCCCTGTACAATAAACCATGCAACCCGAAATGTTCTACACGTATTTGACAAAGGCCCGCCGTCTCCTGTGGGACACCCTGCGCACCCTCTCTGATGAGGAACTTTCCAGGCCTGTCCTTCCCAGCGATGGTGCACGCTGCATCAAGGATCTGGTGCATCACATTGCCATTGTGGAAGACGGCTGGTTCAGGCTGGATCTGCTGGGTGAGCCCATGGTGTATGCGGCTTTTGGAGCCGAACCCAGGTCTGCAGATGAATACTGGCACCATGAAACCGAAACGCTGGAAAAGCTGCTTTCCTACTGGGAGGCCGTGGAGAAAGACACCCTGAAACGCTGGCCAGACATCATGGCTGTGGCCCAATCAGGCCGCAGGATCAAAGCTTTTGACGATCGGGCAGAAACCCTCAGCGCAGAAGAAGTCCTGTGGCATGTGATGCAGCACGAGGTGAGGCACACCGCCCACATTGTGCAGTTGGTCCGCCTGATCGGGCACACCCCTCCGCAGCTGGATTACGTGTTTCTGATGACCCGGTGACAGAGGACACTGGTGTGTCGACAATGACCTGTTGCAAAGCCCTGCCCAGTTGTTTTCCAGAGCAAATCCTCCCTGGATCGAAGCAGGATCTGCCACATGGACCGGTAAACCAGACAGGCCCCTCACCTTGAAATCCAGAATCTGCTAATGTCACCCTATTCCATTTCAAATTTGCAAGGAGGATTCTGATGCACATCAGCACGTATGCAGCAAGCACCCACAGCCCTGCCCAGGCCGTCTGGAAGCTGTGGAGCAACCCCCAGAACTGGCCTTTGTGGGACCCTGCACTGGAAAAGGTGGAGCTGGGTGGCCCTTTCCGTCAGCACGTCAAAGGCACCCTTTTTTACAAAGATGGCAGGCAGGTGCCTTTTGAGGTGGTGTCCTGCCACATGCTGGAAAGCTTTGTGGTCAGCATTCCCTACCTGAGAAACACCCAGCTGGTCATCAAGCGCACCCTCACCCAGGATGGGGACCTGTGGGCGTTCGAGCAGGAAACCCACCTGCAGGGGAGCAAATTTGATTTGCTGTTCCTGAGGGGCAAGAAGGCCGAACTGCTGGAGGCCAGTGGGGTGCAGATGTCACGCATGTTCGAGATGCTGGAACAAGGGCTCAAAGCTGAAGGGGGATCATTGCCTTCGGGGCGCACCCAGCAGGGATTCTGAATTTCAGATCGATCACAGGTGAAAGCAGGGTGTCCTTGAAAACCATTCAAAGACACCCCCTTTTCAGCAGCCTGAACCTCAGCGGGAGAAGATCACGGTGGTGAAACCGAAGGAACCGGTGTGCCCGCAGGAGTTGAAGCCGTCAAAGAGCAGGGTGGCTTCATTCTGGGGCTCATCGTCCACCCGCCAGACCCGCAGGCGGATGGGGGTCCAGCTGCCGTCTTCCTCCTGCAATTGTGCCGTGACCCGGTAGCGACCCACCGGGATGTCCCGCCAGAAGTTGTTTTGTTCGAGTTTGACGGTGCGTTCCAGCATAGTGCCCTGGCTTCCGTCGATCAGGGGGCCATCCGGTTCCAGTCGCAGTTTGATGCTGGAGCCCCACGGGATGGGGGTGGCGGTTTCATTGGTGAATTGCAGGGAACCTCCCCACACCTCGCCGTGCTGTGAGGCCATGTGCCCGGTCATCTTCCAGCGGAAGTTGCGGGTGGCCCCGTGGGTGGGGTTGAACACGTCCTCATCTTCGGGGGTTTCTCCGGACATGCGCACGCAGTAGTGTCTGCCGTGGTAGTCCACCTCGTAGAAAGCATCTGCCTCGTAGGGGGCGGCTGCAGAACTGAGTTGCGGGGAGCGGTACTTTCCGCTGCTGTCGGTGCGTGCCTTCACAAACCCGCTGAACAGGGCAGGCTGGATGAAGATCTGGGCGCCCACCACCGGGTCTCCATTTGCTTTGAGCACTTTTCCTTGCAGGACGCCATTCTCCGGGGTGGGATCTGTGGGGGTGTTGCTGGCGGCACTGTTGCACCCGACCAGCAGGGTGAGCAGAAGCAGGGAGGTGGACCGGATGGTGTTCAGGGTTTTCATGCCATCAGGGTAGTCGGAAGGCTGTGACGCTGGCGTGACCGCCTGACCGCCTGTGCCGGAGGTGTTGTTCCTGCAAAAACCCCGCTGCTGTGAATGCCCTCTGTCAGGCAGCTTTTTTCTGGGGTGTGGCAAACTTCAGGCCGACCAGCACGGCAATCAAAAGGATGAGCAGCAGCATGCGCAGCGGACTGAGGGTTTCCTGGAAGAGCACAGCACCCACAATCAGAGTGCCCACAGCCCCGATGCCCGTCCAGATGGCGTATCCAGTGCTGAGGGGAATGGTTTTGATGGCCTTGCTGAGGCATTCAAAACTGAGGATCACACAGACCAGAAAGACGATGCCATAGCTTTCGTTTTGCTGCTGGAGTTTCATGGCGGTGGTGAAGCCAATTTCGAAGATGCCTGCGAGCAAGAGCCACATCCAGCCGTTCATGAGGTCACCTTCAGGAGCACAATCAGCAGCACCGCCAGGGCCAGCAGAATCAGGCTGAGGGGGGTGGCCCGGTCCCTGAACACCAGCATGCCCACCAGGGTGGTGCCCACTGCTCCGATGCCCGTCCAGACGGCGTAGGCGGTACCGAGGGGGATGGTGGTGATGGCCTGGGACAGCATTCCGAAGCTGCCGATGGCGCACACCAGGAACATCCAGAAGTAATTTTTGTTTTTCTGTTCGAGTTTCAGGGCGGTGGTGAAACCGACTTCAAGCAGACCAGCGAGGATCAGGAGGGTCCAGGCGTTCATGGTGGGGCTCCTTTCTTATTTAGCACATCCGTGTTAAATCCTATGCTCCAAAAGTAGCACAGCTTTGCGGTTTTCGCAAGAGTGTGCTAAAACAGGGCATGCCCCGAATCGTGAACCACGACGACCGCCGCGCTGAACTTGCACAAGCCATCTGGAGCCTGATCCGCAAACAGGGACTCTCAGGGGTGACCCTGCGCAACCTCAGTGAAGAGAGCGGGTGGTCCAGCGGAGCCATCCGCCACTACCTCCCCAACCGCGAGGCCATCCTCAACTTCGGGGCAGAACACCTCAACAGGCGAATCGAAGAGCACCTGCGGAGCCTGCCCCACTCCCCAGATTTCCGGCAAAGCCTTCTCAACTTCCTCGAATTCATGCTGCCCGTCGATGACGAACCCCGCTTGTGGATGGAAGTCTGGCTGGCGTATGTCGGTGAGGCGGTCATCGAACAGAGCTACGCCGACACCCAGGGCCTCCTGTACAGGAACCTCAATGCCCTCTTCGTGCAGATTTTCAAGGACTTTGCACAGGCTGGGTGGCAGCTCAGGCACCCTCCGGAACAGGCCGCCAACCAGCTTCATGCCCTGCTCGATGGCCTGAGCATTCACGTCCTGATGCACAGGGTGACCCCAGAACAGGCAAAAACCATCCTGCAGCACACGGTGGACAGCCTGCTGCTCCGACCCTGAAGCAAAGTGGGGACCGCAGAAAGCCCCCCACCCTCCTTTGCGCCAGAAAAACTCATGGGGCTGCACAGAGAGCATCTCAAAGGATTGCCCACAAGAGGCTTCCCAGGGCTGGCCACAGGCCTTCAGGTGAGGAATTGTCCGACACATCGGTTCTGGTGAAACCTGACAGAAACCGTGACTCAGCTTTCAGAAAGCTGTGAGAGGCTTCTGCCTAGACTGTAGCCACAAGACCTCCCACATCTTCCCTGTGCTCCAGTGAACCCCATGAATGATCCTGTCTTCTTTTCCTCCCATGTTTCTCCAGTGCACTGGACATTTCATCTGTCCACAGGGCAGGTGAATGCAGGTCCCTGCCTTGCCAGGTGGCACGGCGTCCCGGCCCTGCCTGACTTGCTGAAAGACTGGACGGCCATTCTGGGTGAGGCAGGGCAAGACCGCCTCTTGCACTTTCTGCATCACGGTCTCACAGGGGCCCAGCAAGATGTTCTTCCACAAGGTGAAAACACCTCTTTGTTGCGCCATCAAGTGGTGGATCGCACGCAAGAGGGTCAGGTGACCGTTCAGAGCTGGAAGGTGCAGCCTTCCCCGGAAGTTCCCTCTGTGCAGGCGGCACAGCTTGAACTGGCCTCCTTCACCACCGAAATCGGGTTCTGGAGCATCGATGGCAGAACCGGCATCTGCATGGTGGACCAGGCGGCCCGTGCCCTGCTCGGCATGGCCCCGGATGCGCCGGTGCTCAGCCTGCAAGGGGTGCTGGACATCGGAGGGCGGGCAGACCAGCAGGATTTGTGGGCGGTGTTTTTGCAGCAGTTGATGTACGGGCATCCTCCCTTTGATGGCCTGATGGAGTCGGACCTGCAGGTGGAAGGTCCTGAAGGTCAGGTGCGCCAGTTGCACATCAAGGCCCGGGTGCTGGGCATGACCCCTCCGGAAAGCCAGCAGGTGGTGGGGGTGGTTTATCAGGTCGGGGCCTCCCACAGGGTTGAACGCACCTCTCCCCTGGAGAAAGACGTCCTGACTGGACTTCCCAACCGCAGGTATTTCCTGGAACGCCTCAGGCAACACCTGCACCTGCACCAGCAAACCGGGCTGAATTGTGCGGTGTTGCTGCTTGATCTGGACCGCTTCAAGGACTTCAACGCCAGACATGGCACGGCAGCCGGAGACCAGGTGCTGTGTGAGGTCGCCTCCAGCCTGCAAGACAGCCTGCGCAGCACCGATGTGCTGGCAAGGCTGGGTGGGGATTCGTTCGCCATTCTGCTCACTGGACTGCGGGACATCCACACGGTCTCGGTGATCGCAGAACGCATCCTGGAAAACCTGCCTTCCTGGCAAACGCCGGGCCAGAAAGCCTTTTCCATTCAGGGAACCATTGGCACCGCCCTTTATCCGCAGCACAGCGATGAAGCCCACCACCTGCTGGCCTGTGCGGAAGACGCCCTCACCGCCGCCAAACGGCACGCCCGTGGACAGCATGTGTTCTTTGAACCCGGGCAGCAACAGGACCTGCTGGAGCAGCAGTTTCTTCAACATCAACTGGCGCAGGCCGTGCAGGAGAACCTGCTGGAGGTGTATTACCAGCCGATCCTGGACGCCCAGACGGGAGTGATCCGCAAAGCGGAAGCCCTGTTGCGCTGGAAACACCCCAACCGGGGCTTCATCAGTCCTGCGGTGTTCATTCCCCTGGCCGAAGAAAGTGGCCTGATCCACCCGATGGGCCGCTGGGTCTGTGAGACGGTGATGCAACAACTGAAAACCTGGGACGCCCAGGGGTTGCCCGAAGTGGCCGTGTCCATCAACCTTTCGGCAAGGCAATTCGTTCAGCCTGGCACCATCCAGAATCTGCTGGAGCAGCTTGAACGCCACAACCTTGATGCTTCCCGGATCATCGTGGAGATCACCGAGAGTGTGTTCATGCAGGACCATGGGGTGGTGGAAGAACAATTGAGCCTGCTGGAGGAGGCGGGGGTGAAAATTGCCCTGGATGACTTTGGCACCGGGTATTCTTCTCTGAGTTACCTCACCCGCTTCAATCCGCACTACATCAAAATTGACCGCAGTTTTGTGCAGCAACTGGATTCCCAGAACACCTCCACCATCATGGAGGCCATCATTTCGATGGGTCACCACCTCAACAAGGAAGTGGTGGCAGAAGGGGTGGAAACCCCGGGGCAGCAGGAGTGGTTGCAGAGCCGCAACTGCCAGTACCTGCAGGGCTACCTGTTCTCCCGGCCCATTCCGGCAGAGGCGTTCGCAGACCTGTTGAAAGACCCGCCTGACGGGTGACCTTGAGGTGCCTGCCCACTCCAGTGGCTTTGAAAGTGTGAAATCCATCTGAAAAAGCAAAAACACCCACCTTGCGAGGTGGGTGTTCTGTTTGAAGCCCTTCAGGAGGCTGAAGGTGCCGTTTCTGCGGGAGTGGCGGTGCGGGAACGGCGGGAACTTTCTCCGGTGTCCCCATCGAGTTTGGTGAGGGTCTGGGCGAAAGCTGCAAGCTCATCGCTGGCTTTCAGGGCTTCGATGGCTGCGGCATTCAGGGCTTTCAGTTCCGGGGTGGTGACGGCGTACACCTCTGCAGCGTGTCCTTTGAGGTCTGCGAGGGTGCTGTAACAGGTGGGAGCGTCCGCAGTGCGGCCCCGACTGCTGGTGACACTGGGTTCTTCTGCGGTGGCAGGCCCGATGGTGGTGATGGTGCCTGCGCGCACCAGTGCAGCGCTGGCCTGGCGTTCATCGAGGACTTCGGCGAGGAAGAGCATCTGGCGAAGGGCGTTCATGCGGTTGAAGAGGGCCACATGGGCGCTCATCAGTCCGGCTTTGCGGAGCATGGCATCGGCGTTATCCATAACAAAATCCTAGCATAAAAATTCGCTAAAAACATATTTTTGGGAAATGGCCCCATCAACCCACCTGCACCTTCGCTCTGGGCCTTTGCACCAGGCACCACACCGACTCTGCCACCACCGCCACATTCACCCCACTCGCCTGCACCCGACCCTCCACAATCAGCAGTTGCACGTCCCTGAGCAGGGTGCGCTCTCTTTCCCACAACTCTGGAGAAAGGATCACCTGTGCACGTACAGGTCCGTCCTCAACGGCAAAAAAAGCCACCCCATTTGCACTGGGGGGTTTCTGTTTGGAGATCACCCAGCCTGCCGTGCGCACCCGGTCCCCATCTTTGAGGACCCTGAGGGGCAGCACCTCCAGGGCCTGAAGTTCGGATCGGTACAGGTCCATGATGTGACGCCCGGATTCAGAAGCCCGCTTGAAGTGCAGGTCCCAGCGGTGCAGGTCCTGTTCCGTGGGTGGGTGAAACTCTGGGGCACCCACTTCAGGCAGAAACAGGGCTCCACTTCCACCTTTTGTGCTGTGCTGTAAGGTTTTCAACTGGTACAGGGCCTCTCTGCGGGGCAAAAAGGCGTCAAAGGCCCCGGCCAGAATGAGCGCTTCGTACTCACTGGAGGTGAGGGACACGCGGGTGTAGAAGTCCTGCAGGGACGCATAAAGTCCACGAGACCGCTCCAGCACGATGCGGGCCGGGCTGTTTTCTGTAAGGCCTTTCACCCCGCACAGGCCAAAACGGATGCCTTTTGTCCCCTTGCCTCCCCCAACTTTTTCCACCTGAAAAAGCACGTGGCTGTGGTTGATGTGCAGGGGCAGCATGGCAACCCCTCGTTTGAGGCATTCTTGCACCACCGTCTGGCGGGAGTACATGCCCGGTTCATGGTTGAGCACCCCCACAAAGTACCCGGCAGGAAAAAACTCCTTCAGGTAAGCACTGGTGTAGGCGTGCTGGGCAAAGGCGTACGCATGGGACTCTGCAAAACCGTACCCCCGGAACGCCGCGATCATCTCAAAGACCTGCTCTGCCAGCCCACTGGACACCGGACAGGGATGGTTCTGGTGGTGCGACACGGCACTGGACACAAAGCGTTTCTTCAATTCCTGCAACTCCCCCTGGTCCTCCCAGGCCGAGAGTTTCTTCCTGTAGCGGTCAGCGTCCAGCCAGTTCAGCCCCGCAAAGTGCACACAGATCCTCAGGACCTGCTCCTGAAAGAGCACCGTCCCGAAAGTGCCCTGCAAGATGGGTGTGAGGGTGGGGTGCAAAAGGGGCACTTGCTCCCGGCCGGATTTGCGCCTCAGGTACGGGTGGACGGTGTTCGACTGGATGGGACCCGGACGAAAAAGGGCCACCTGGTGGGCGAGTTCCCTGAGGTTTCTGGGCTGGTTCCTGGCCGAGAGCTGCATCTGACCCGGAGACTCGATTTGAAAGAGGCCGATGTTGTCCCCCCGCGAGATCCGCCACCAGACTTTCGGATGGTCAGGCAAAGTGGAGGGGTCCAGGCGCTTCCCCTCCACCCGCTCGATTTCCGAGAGGGCATTTTCGATGGTGGACAGCATCCTGAGCCCCAGCAGATCCAGCTTGATGAGGCCCAGCGTTTCGGCATCGTCCTTGTTGAATTCCAGGGTGCGGATGCCCCCCGAACTGACCCGCAGGGGACTGTAGTGCGAGAGGGGCTCTCTGGAGAGCACCACCCCGCCACTGTGCGGGGCGAGGTGACGCACAAATCCACGCTCCATGCGGGAAAGCAGGTCCAGCAGGACCTGTTTTGCCGGGGCATCCCTGAGGATTTCATCAAACACCACTTTTGCCCTGTGGGCGTCCGCTGGCCTCAGGTGCCGGAAGTCCCTGCCCAGGGCTTTGGTGAGGTCCGCTGCCTGCTGCTGCGGCAACCCCAGCGCACGGGAAAGGTCCTGCACAGCAGACGGCAGGCGGTAGGTGATGCGGTTTGCCACCATCGCCTCTCTTCCCTGCTCACCGAAGCGCTTCTCCACCCACGCCAGCACCTCCCGGCGGCGGGAACTGGAGATGTCAATGTCCACATCGGGCATGGCCTTTTTTTCACCGTGCAAGAAACGCTCGAAAAGAAGTCCATGTTGCAGGGGGTCCACCCCTGTGATGCCCAGGACGTAACAGAGCACACTTCCGGCGGCACTGCCCCGGCCCGCAGCCATGATGCGGTTCTCCCGGCAGTAATCACTGACCTCGGTGGCCAGCAGGAAGAAGTTTTCAAGTTCGTGTTTCTGTACGATGCCCAGTTCATGGGCCAGTTGCTTTGCAGCCGCTTTGCGCTTTGTGGGCGCGTAGCGTTCCTCCAGGCCGCTGAAGGCGCGCACCATCAGGTACAGCTTCGGGCTGAAATGCTCCGGGATGCTTGCCTGTGCAGGGGTGAGCCGATCTGGCAGCAGCTCAAAAGTGCACCGTCTGGCCAGATCGTTGGCGGCCCAGATGGCCTGAGGGTACGGGAGGCGCTGCAGGTAATGCTCCCACGGCTGAATGGCCTGAGCACCATTCACCGGCCTGAGTTCATGGGGGGTGTCCAGGGTGATTCCCAGCCTCGCACAGGTCAGGGCGTCAAAGAGGGGCCACTGGTCTTCGGTGGCGTAACGGATTTCGGGGGCGACCACACACGGCAGGTCCACGTCACGTGCAAGGTGGACCATGCTTTCTGCCATCCGGTCATCCCCGTGGCACAGGTCGTGCCACAGTTGCAGGTACAGTTTGCCCCCAAGAACCCCTTTGAGGTGCTGAATCCAGTGTCTGGCCCTCCGAAAGTCACCCTGCAGCAGCCTTCCCAGCAGGCTCCGGCGTCCTCCGGTCAGCACGTGCAATCCACGCAAATGTCCAGGTTGCACGTGACCCTGCTCGTTTTGCAGGGTGATGAGTTCATTGAGCTGCCTGTAGCCTTCCCGGTCTTCACAGAGTGCGACCACAGGTCCAGTCAACGTCTCCCCCAGCAACTCCACCTGCACCTGCAGGGTCTGGCCGAGGATCGGGTGAAGCCCGCAGGCCTGACAGGCTTCATGCAGTTCCACCGCTCCACCCATCGAGGCCTCGTCGATCAGGGCAAGGTGGGTGTACCCAAAGCGTCTGGCGGTTTCCACCAGCCGTGTGGGACTCGAGGTGCCTGCCCCGAAGCTGAAAAACGAGTGGCAGAAGAGCACGTTCAGTCTTGAATGGCGCTCAGGGTCCACGTCAGGATCTCCTCGTAGACTTCCAGCAAGGTGCCCTCCCGGGTTCTCAGCAGGTAATAGTTCCTGGGGCATTCTCCCCGCCACCAGCGGCCACCGGAGCGCCAGTGCTCCACCGTGCGGACAATCACGTAAGCGCGGTTTTGGGTGGTGACCCTGGAAATGCGGCCCTCACGGGTTTCCACATGCGCACTTTGCATGATGAGGCGCATGTCACTCCTCCTCGTCGAAAGGAAGCTTCTGAAACCGCTGGTCTCTGGCCTGAGAAAAAGGATCGTGAATCTGGTAGTGGAACATCACCCCGGCGAAACGCTGGTGGACAAGTTTTACAGCGTCCTTTGAAGAGGGCTTCTGCTGGAAGAGCGTTTTCTGTTCGCCCAGCTGGTACAGGTCCATCAGGCGCACTTCGAGTTTCTCGATGCCGAACTGCACTGCGAAACTGTCATCAAGGGCCAGACGCATCAGGTGCTGCAAGGTGTCCTGTTTCTGCACCGGGTCCTTGACGTTCCTCGAAGACCACAGGTTTCCGATGGGGGTCCCTGCAGTGAGCACCAGTTTTCTGGGGTGCAGGCCCGAAAGTTTCTGAAAGAGGTGCTCCCCCATGCGTTTCAGGGCGGGGTCGATGTCGCACGGCTCCTGAACGGGACTTTCGAAGCTGAAGCTGCTGATGATTTCTTTTGGCAGGTTGTACCTCGCCACCCAGACGTTCTTTTCAAAAAACAGGCCGATGATCGGTCTGGCCTCAATGCCAAAGTAATGCTGAATTTGCTTGCGGCTCCAGGTTTTGAGGTCTCCAAGGGTGGTCACGCCCAGCCAACTCAAACGCTCGAGGGTTTCTTGTTTGATGCCCAGCACCGAGAGCGAGGTGATGGGGACCTCCTGCGAGAACGCATCAAAGTCCAGCACAGTACGCACCCTGCTTCGGGTCGCGACGGTGGCAGCAATGAGGGCCTGCTCGCGGGTGTCCCCCACCCCAACCGGACAGCCGAACTGGTGCTGGATCTGGTGGGCATCGTACGCACTGCAGGTGATCAGGCACACCCCCTCTCTGAGGCTTTCCACGTTGGGGCTGAAGTGAAACACCTGCAACAGGAAATCCTGCCACTGTCGGGAGAGCTCTGGACTGGAGTCCTGCACGATTTTTGCGTCAGTGGCCCTCAGCCTCACGGCACTTTCTGGCATGTCTTGTGTCACCCCGAGGGCTGCGGCTTTTTCGCACACATGGAGGGCACGGCCCTCTTTGAGGGAGACCCTGGGCTGGTCTTCAGGGAGGTTGTGAAATGCAAAAGGAATGAAATGGATGGCAACAATGGGCATGAAGCACCTCTCTGAAAAACAGTGACCCCACCCGGCAAGGCATGTGCTGCCGGGAGCCTCTGTTGTGCTGAAATGTCAGTTCAACTGTGGCGGTTTTTGCGTGGCGGTTTCCCCCCGAGGCGACCAATCAGCTGGCCCTGCAATTTGATGTCCTCCCTGCGGTAGCGCATGGGTTCCATCGCTGTGTTTTCACTGACCAGCACGATGTCTTCTCCTTCGACGTACCAGCGCTTCAGGGTGACCAGGTTTTCGCTGCGGATCAGCACCACCGCGATTTCCCCTTCCACAATCTCCGTCCCTGGGCGCACCACCACCATGTCTCCGGGGAAAATCCCGACGCCGGTCATGCTGTTGCCTTCGACCTGCAGCAGGTAGTCTCCGTCTCTGGCATCAAAGAAATCCGAGAGGCGACTCATGAAGCCCTGGCTGTGGTCGCTGGGGGTGAGGGGGAAACCTGCGGCGATCTGTCCGGCGATGGGCAGGGCCCCGAGCCCGAGTTCATGTTCTGCCTTCTCGGTGATGGTGAGGGTGGCACTGCGGTCGGTGAGGCGATGGACCTGCACAAAGCCCAGTTCTTCGAGGGCTTTCACATGCTGGTGCATGGCCTGGGCGGTCATGTTCATGCTGCGGGCCAGTTCCGCAGAGGTGACCGGACCTTTCTGGCACAGTTTGAGCAAGCAGCTGAGGATTTTTTTGCGAATCTCGGTGATTCTGGGGGGCATGATTCGACACTACTTGATACGTATCAAGCTGTCAAGTATAGTCAGTTATGACACGGTAAAAAAGGACCATTGCACCCAGAGTGCAACGGTTCGGGGTTTTTGTGAGTCCTTTTTGAAGCACCAACAGGAGAAACACCATGTGCGGACGCATCACCGGACACCACGACGGACACTTCATCTGGAACATCAAATACCACGGCCCCTGGAATTTCGCACGAGAACTCAGGCCCACCGAGCCCTACCCGATCATCCGAAAAAGGCCCGGCACCGATGAACTGGAAGCCCTCTCTGCCCGCTGGGGTCTGATTCCCTCTTTCTGTCAGGGAGAAGAGGACCTCAAAAAATTCAAGCTGACCTTCAATGCCCGCTCCGAAACCGCCCACACCCTGCCCAGTTACCGCAGGCCCTTCCAGACCCAGCGTTGCCTCGTGCAGATCTCGAATTTCGTGGAGTGGAAGAGGGACGGCAAACGCAAAGAGAAGTTTCTGTTTTCCAGTGCCAGTGGTGGCCCCCTCATCGTGGCCGGGCTGTGGGATTTCTGGATGGGCAAAGAGGGACTCGTGCACTCTTTCACCCTTCTGACCTGCCCCCCAAACAAAACCGTCTCCAGCTTTCATGACCGGATGCCCGTGATTCTGGGCCAGGCCAGTGCGAGGGAGTGGCTGGAGCAGCGCACCGTGACCCAGTTGCAAACCCTCCTCAGACCCTGCCCTTCATCCTGGCTGACCGTCACCCCTGCAGATCCAGTGCTGGTGGCGGTGTGAGCGTGGTGGGTATGCCTTCAACCCCTCAAGTTTTCATGATGGAACACACCCTTTTGATTCCAGGGAGGAATTCATGCGTCAAACAAGTATAAAACGTCTTTATCTGATGGAAGTGGGGTCCATGCCCGAATACCAGATTCCGGTGGTGTGCTACCTGGTGCAAACCAGGGACGGCAAAAACATCCTGATCGACACGGGCCTCCCAGAAACGATCCCGCAAGAGGAAGCGGACTTCGAGAACGGCCAGGACGTGATCCAGCAACTCTCCAGGATCGGTCTGACCCCAGACAACATTGACACCGTGATTTCCACCCACTATGACATTGACCATGCTGGACGGCATGGGGCCTTCACTCGCGCCAAATACGTGGTGCAGCAGGTTCACCATGAAGACGCCCTGTCCGGCAACCCCCGTTATGCGGCCCTGAGAGCTGAATGGGACCAGCCGATGGAACGCATCCAGCTGGTGCAGGGGGACATGGAACTCTTTCCCGGTCTGCAACTGCTTGAAACCAGCGGACATGTGCCAGGGCACCAGTCGGTGCTGCTGGAATTGCCAGAGACAGGAAAGGTCTTGCTCACAGTGGACGCTGTCCCTTTCGCTGAGGGCTTCACCCGGGACGCTCCACTGAACGACCACAACCCCGACCCTGAACAGGCCCGGAAGAGCACCCTCAAACTGCTGGATCTGGTGGAACACGGACAGGTCAACCTGGTCATCTTCGGGCATGAGCGGGCACAGTGGGATGGCCTGAAGAAGCTGCCTGAATTTTACGGTTGAGACTCCCTGGCCCCACATGGTGGCCATGCCCCGGACCATGTCCGGTAAACCTGGAGGAAACATGAAACAACGCATCCATCTGGTGTTGCTTGGGGTGCAAAACCTGCAAGCCTCCGTGGCGTTCTACGAAGGGCTCGGCTGGAAGAAAAGCCCATCTGGCAACCCCGAATTCGTGCTTTTTGACCTGGGAGGGGTGGTGATGGGACTGCAATCCAGGGAGGCCTTTGCCGCCGATGCCCGTTTTCAGAACGGCCAGGGGCAGGGCTTTCCAGGGATGGCCCTGGCCCACGTGACCACCACCCCCCAGGAGGTGTACAAGATGATGGAGCGGGCAGCGTCCCTGGGGGCCACCATCCACCGTGCCGCAGGCCCCAACCCCTGGGGCCACAGCGGTTACTTCGCTGACCCTGACGGTCACCTCTTTGAGGTGCTCTATGAAGACGGCTGGACATTCGCCCCGGAGGGACACCTGGCGATCCAGTGATCCCCTGAGCAGACTTCAGGCCCTTTTACCCCTCAGGAATTGCGCCGGTACAGGTGTAAACTGCTGTCTTCCAGGATCACACAGAGGGTCCCGTCCTGCAGGAATTCCACCGATGAGATGTTTTTCTGTTCTTTCATCCGTTGCAGGACCTTGCCCTGGGCATCCAGCACCAGGATGCCGCCAAAACGTCCCGCCAGCAGGATTTCTCCCTGGGGGGTCTTCTTGATCACGGTGGCACACACCTCCACCTGCAGCGTCTGGAGTTTTTTGCTGGCAGGATCGTAGATGTTCAGCTGGCAGAGTTTGGGTTTGCTGCTGGAGAAATACACCCGGTGGGTTGCAGGGTCTGCCATGAGGGCACGTGGAAGGTATTCATTTTCTGCAATTTTCTGGGTTTTGCGGGTGTTCAGGTCCAGCTTCACCACGCTGTAGTGGTCGTCAATGAAATACACATTGTTGCCGTCCACACTGCCCATTTCATTGAAACTGTCGTTGCCTTTGAGGTCCAGCACTGCCTCCGCCTTGCCGATTTCACTGTGCATGATGTCCCCCTGGGTGCTGGTGAAAACCACCTTGTTGATGCCCGGAGACAGGGAGAGCATGTCGTCTTCACAGCTGTTCACATAACCCCGGGGCAACTGGGCTTTCAGGGGGTGCGTCAGGTCCTTCAGGTCGTGCAACGTCAGGTCAAGGCCCCGCAGGTAGAACTGGTGGTCGTTGATGAACTTGAGATCACACACCGGAAAAGAAAGGGGCATCACCTGCCGGGTCTTTCCAGTGACAGCATCAAAGGCATACACAGCCCGGTTTTCATTCACACCGGGAACAAAAAAGAGCTGGTTTCCCACCGTGTCTGACGCAATGCAGGCCTCGAAGTCCAGCATGCAGGAAGATCCCGCCACCGGAGCGGGAACGGTTTGCAGGGACGCGTAAAGGTCTCTGGCACTGGCCCCTCCCAGCAGGGAGACACCCAACAAAAGCATTTTGAAGACAGTCATCGGGCCAAGCATAACATGTGCCTGCACGGCAAAAATGAGCTGTTTTTCGTGTTCAATGCAGGAACCTGCAACCCTGCTGGAAGATGAAACCCTTTCCTTTTTCGACCCGGTTCAGGGACTGAAGGTGGGGTTTCTCCCCTGTGCGAATGGAAAGCCACAACGTATCATGCTGAAAGGACCTTTTTTTGAATGGGCTCCACAATCCACTGAAGCATTTCATTGCACGCTGGAGGAATCACAATGCGAATTTTCCCGAAGACCCTCACCCTGGGCCTGATGCTTGTTGCCTCTGCCCACGCCACCCAGGTGGAAATCATCCTGGACGCCTCGGGCAGCATGTACACCAAACTTGAAAACGGCCAGAGCCGCATCCAGGTGGCCAGAAGTGTGCTCTCTGGCTTCATTGCCAGCCTGCCCGATGATCCACAGCTGAATGTGGGCCTCAGGGTGTACGGGGGCAAAACCACCGAGGGGAGCAGCTGCGAGGACAGCCAGCTGGTCCTCCCCATCTCTGGAATCAACCGCACTGCGCTTCAGGACACGGTGCGCAAAACCGCTCCCAAAGGGGCGACCCCCATTGCCTACTCGCTGCAGCAGGCCGCCAGTGATTTTGCTCCGGGAGACGACAGAAAGGTGATTGTGCTGGTCACCGACGGCATGGAGTCCTGCGGTGGGGACCTGAAAGCCAGCCTGAACCCGTTCAAGGAACGGGGCCTTGAGGTGGATCTGCGCATCATTGGCATTGACCTGGATGCGAAAGCCCAGCAGGCCTTCCAGGGACTGGGCACCTTTGAGAACACCACCACCGCAACAGGGCTCGCCCGGGCGCTTGGCAAGGCCGTCGAGCAGGTGGTGCAGGTGGTGGATGAGAAAGCACAGCTCGACATCCAGCTCACCCAGGGAGGTGCTCCCTTCCAATCCAGTGGCACCGTCACGCTGACCAGTGCTGCAGGGGGTGAGCGTCTGGTGTTGCAGGCGCAGAACACAACGGGACTTTTTGGCGGGCAGGTGAGGGTGGGCAGTTACAGCCTGCACATCAACACCCCTGCAGGGGTGAGATCCTACTCTGGAGTGGTGGTCAACCCGGGGCAGAACAGCTACCGTTTCGAGGCCGCCGATCCAGCAAAACCGGTCAGGGTCACCGTGCATCCGTCCACGCCCGTGATGGGAAGCACCATCACCGTGGATGTGCAGAATGTCCCCGAGGACGGTCTGGACGCCTACCTGAGGCTGGTGCACCCTGAGGACCCCGACTTCGAGAGTGGTTTTGAAACGTACGTGGGAAGCCAGAACGGGCAATTCAACGTGCGCCTGCCGGAGGCCCCGGAAACCCTGGAGTTCCGTTACGTGCGAAACCGCTCCGGGGAAATTGAAGTGCTGGGCCGCAGCAGCCCGTTTACCCCCAGGGACGTTCCTGCGACCCTGAAAATCGCAAATCAGGTGAATGCCGGAGACCTGCTGCAGGTCGCCTGGACAGGCCCTGCCAACGGCAGCGATTACCTCACCGTGGTGAAAGCAGATGCCCCGGATGGGGCCTTTGACGTGACCCTGAACCTGTACGGACAGCCTGCCGTGACCCAGATCCGCCTTCCCTTCCAGCCAGGCCAGTACGAACTCAGGTACATGACCCCTGCAGGGCGGGTGCTGGGACGGGCGAAATTCACTGCCGTGCAGGGGAAATACAGCCTTCAGGCCCCGGCGAAAGTCAAAGTGGGGCAGGACATCGAGGTGCAGTTTCAGGGACCTGGACTCCCCAATGATCACATCACCCTGGTCCCCAAAGAAGCCCCTGCAGACCGGACCGACCAGCACTTCATGGCCGAACAACTGCAGGGCAAAGGCACCTTGCGGGTGCCGCAAACCCCAGGCGAATACCAGATCCGATACAACAATGGCATCGCTGGCCAGACCTTCGCTGTCCTTCCCCTCACCGTGGAAGGGGTGGAGTACAGTGTCAGTGCCCCGAAAAGTGCCCCTGCTGGCACCCAGATCAACATCCAGTGGAAGGGGGCCATTGCACCCGGAGATTACCTGACCATCGTGCCCAGAGACACCCCCGATGGGCATTACCTGCAGACGGTCTCTGCAGACACCACTGGCCCGGTGCAGATGACGGTGCCGGTCCATCCCGGGGAGTACGAATTGCGTTACCAGAGTTCCGGACTGAACAACCAGGTGATGGCCCGCACCTTGATCACTGCGGTGCCCAGGCAGATCACCCTCACGTACCCGGCATCGGTGATGGCAGGAAGCCTGCTGAGGGTGACCCCAAAAGGCCCCTTCCTTTCCGGCGATTACCTGACTGTGGTGCCTGACGGTGCCCCGGATGGGACTTACCTGGCGCATGTC
Source organism: Deinococcus cellulosilyticus NBRC 106333 = KACC 11606 (assembly GCF_007990775.1). NCBI lineage: Bacteria > Thermotogati > Deinococcota > Deinococci > Deinococcales > Deinococcaceae > Deinococcus > Deinococcus cellulosilyticus. The sequence goes on from NZ_BJXB01000020.1 coordinate 57,215, forward strand.
CCGGTGGATGGGGGAAATCCGGTCCTGGTGCAAACCCCCGAGGACGCAGGAGAATACGAAGTGCGCTACATGAACAGCCAGAATGACGGGATGGTGGTGTACCGGCAGAAAATCACCCTCACCGAAGCGAAAGCCACCCTGAAAGGCCCAGCCACGGCCAGAGCAGGCAGCACGGTAAAGGTGACCTGGACGGGTCCTGGCGCAAGCACAGACCGGGTGGTGATTGCCCGCAAAGATTCAGATGCCAGCGAATGGATTTCCGAAATCACGCTGGGTCAGGTGATTCAACTGGACATCGGCCTCCCTGAAGAAACCGGGGAGTTTGAAGTGCGTTACCTCACCCAGGGCGGCAAGGTGCTGGCAGCGCTGCCCATCAAGGTGCAGTGAGTGTCGCTCAGGACAGGAGGGGGGTTCCTTCCTGTTTTTTGCTGTTTAAGCACGTTTTCTGGAGACCCGGAGGGGACCTCCGCAACAGCCTGTGGATGTGGCACACTGGAGAACTCTTGGAATCCGAATCGGGCTGGAACCGCTCCGAAGGATGCCCTGCCACCAGCAACGTGCTCTCCTCTGTCTGGAATGGTTGGGAGTGCTCTGGCCCCATTTTTGTATGCGTTCCTCAAAGCAAGTGGTCCAGTGGGAAGCCGCATTGATGCTCCTTCGCCCTCAGACACCTTCAGGCCTGGAGTCGAATCCAGCAGCACCCAATTGTGCATGAGCTGTGAAAGGATGAACCCATGAAGCTGTTCTCCAGGAAATTGGTGTGGTCACTCATTCCGCTGATGCTGGTCTCCCTGCTGTGGCTGACCCTCACCTCCACAGCAGACGCACAATCCACCCCTCTGGCCTTCAAATCTCTGCTGGGCACTGGCACCGTGCAAGATGCCCGGTGGAATTCAGAGACCCGTACGTTGCTGGTGCTCACCCGGGCAAGTCTGCAGCTGCACGATCGGCAGGGCCACCTGCTGAAACGTCAACTGGTCCCTCCGGCCACCCATCAGAAACTGACCCTTGCACACGGAGGGCGCACGGCAGTGGCGGTGGGGCTGGAAGGGTTTTTTGAATGGAATCTGGACACCGACTCCACCCGTGAAATGCACTTTGATGTTGCGCTGGAAGACGAGAGCATCCTGAGCGTGCAGGTCACCGAACAGCAGGTGGTGCTGGTCACCAAACTGGAGGTTTTTCGTTTCAACCGCACCACCGGGAAAACCGAGCTTCGCATGCCTGCCGTTCCCGAGAAGGTGCAGGCCATTCTGGCAGAGGCGGTGGCTTTTTCCAGGGACGGCAAGTTGATGGCCCTCACCGACCGGGAGACCGGAGTGTGGCTGTACACTTCGGAAGGCCGCACCCTGTGGATCGCTCCTCACCAGAATCCGGAGCGCTGGCGCAAAATCCATGTGCAGTTCCTGCCGGGGGACCGCCAACTGCTGGTGGCCGATCCATCCATCTGGCAGGTGCTCGACGTGCAAACCGGGCAGGTAAAAGAAACATTGCGTGCCGCAGATCACGGGTCACTCCGGACATTCCCGCTGGAATTCACCGAACAAGACGGTCACCTGATCACCTCCACCCTCCAGGCCCAGACCGTCTGGTCCCTCGATCCCCTCAAGGTCGTTTCCCACACCCCTTTCAAACCCCAGTCAGGAGAGGTCCCCCGCAGTGCAGACGCATCCGTACTCGTCGACCTGAACGAACAGGGCCCCAGGGTGCTCGACGGGCAGACGGGAGAACTCCATCCCATCGAAGGGGTCAGCAAGCACGGGGACCTGGCCACCTTCATCCAGGGGGGAGCGCAGGTCATCGTCGCACCTCTGGGTGGAGGCCCCCTGAAGGTGCTGGACACCAGCACTTTCCAGCCCCTCCGTTCGGTGTCCCTCCCGGAGGGAGATCACCCTACAGTACACATCCAGGCCCACCCACAGACAGGACAATTGGTGGTGAGCTTTCACGACCAGGGACCCGCACTCTGGTCCTGGGAGACAGGCAAATGGACCCCCCTCGGTCTCCCGGAAGCCCGTGCCGTGCGCCTCAGCCCGGACGGGAACCTGGTGTACGGGAACCTGCAGCGTGACCTCATGGCCGAATGCGTGTGGACCCGCAGCGGCAAAAAGCTGAACTGCACTTCAGGCATCCTCTCTTTGAGTCCTCAGGGAAATCAGGCCACCCTCTGGGACGGCGATGCTTTCTGGATGCTTGACCCTTCACTCCAGAAACCCACGCCCCTGCACCTCCCCCCTGAAGCCACGGAAACCCACAGTGTGGGTTACCTGGGTGAGCAAGAGTTGCTTCTCCTGCATCCAGATGGTGCGGTGACGGTCGATTCAACGAGCGGCAAGGTGCTGGTTCGCTACCCGGCTGAGGGCTTTGTTCCATTCAGCTTCGCCGCCAGCAAGGGCCTGCTGGTGCTCGCTCACGGGCACAACCCGAAGGTGTACTCCCGCACCACCGGACAGTTGCTTCAGGAGCTGAAAGTGCGCGGGGAACACGATAACACTGGAAGCATGCAATTCAATGCTGACGGCGCATTGCTGCTCACCACGGACCCCCAGGGGGTGATCGAAGTGTTCTCGGTCGTGCAGGGGCCCGGCTGAAGTGTCTGGAGGAAGACCACGGGTTCATGGTCTGTCAACCGGAGGGCCAATCGGGCGCAGCTTCACCTGGATGTGCTGTGTGTTCAATCCAGAACTGGGCCGATCAGCCTCGCAGCCGTTTGAAGTTGTCAGGCACTCACCCCTGTTCCATGCGCCGCACCCACTGGGGATCGACTGGCAGGGAAATGGGAATGCCCCCTTCTCTGGACGACAGGCGGATCGCCTGGGTGATCTCCTGGTCCAGCTTCGCCTGCAATGGGCCGTAACTGGGCTCGGTGCCGCTTGAAACGGCATTCACCAGGGACATCAGGCAGGAGGCCACCCCGATCTCATCGTCATGCCACTGCACCCCATGGCCCTTTTTGACGCTTTTGAAGGGGTTTTCCCACACCACCGTGGGGTGCTCAGGGAGTGGCGTGTGGGCCACAATTTGCCTGAGGGCTCCCCCGTCGTTGCGCTCCAGACGGCGCTCCAGGGTGATGAAGTGGGGGGCCTCCCGGTCGTGGGTGAGCACACTGAGGCGTTCATCGACGTCTCCCCCGATGCCGGTGGTGATGCCCATGCCTTTTTCCGCCAGGAAGCGGCTGCTGCGCCACCACCTCAGCGCCGAGTCGTACCCCACATCCGTCCAGTGGTAAATGCCGATTCTTCCCCCCTCAAACTCGACCATGCCGTGCTCCTGGGTTTCGGTCCTGAGGCCCCGGCTCCCGGACAGCAGGGACCAGTGGGCGTCCAGCCCAAACTTCCGCACCATGCCGGTCACCGTGAGGGGGCGGGCATCAAACCCGAGGTAGCTGCGCATCACGCTCACCCCGTGGTAGCCGTGCCCGGCGAAATCGTTGAAAGAGGTGTGCACCCGGCCAAAAATCCCCAGTTCAATCAGTTTCAGTTTGATCTGCTCGAGGGGACGGCGGTGGAACTGCTCGGCCACCTCCACCTTCACCCCTTTTCGCTGTGCGGCCTCAATGATCCGGTCGGCTTCCTCCAGGTCGTGCGCGATGGGGGTTTCCAGCAAGACACTGAGCCCATGCTCCACTACCATCAGACCGACCTCTCCGTTTGCCCCATAAGCCACCGAGACGATGCCGATCTGAGGGGCGGTGTGGTCGATGAGTTGTTGCAAGTCTGTGAAGTGGGGGACCTGCAGGCTTTCGCCAAGAGCACGGGCCGATCCTTCACTGCGGCCCCACACCGCCACCAGTTCCAGTTCCGGGAGGGCCTTGACGATGGGTCCATAAAGGTAATCCGACCGGGCAGCCGTTCCAATGATCGCCACGCGCATTTTCGGGTTCATGGGAAACAGTCTACAGGTGTTGCACTTTTGATGTGCTGGATGAAGACAGCTGGACTTTGGTTCGGGGCACCTCCTCCTCCATTGCCTTGTCGGCAGACCACCTGCCGGAAACCCAGGGTTTGCAGCTTTTTGCCTGGCGTCGAAGGGACTGTGCGTGTTGACTGGCAAGCGCAGTGAGGGTGACTCTGAAGGGCAAATTGGTGGTGCCTTGCACGGCAAGAACGACCTTTAAGCGTTTCCTCCAGGAGGCTGTCACCGCAAAGTCTGAAATCCTTCAGAAGGAACAGGGGCTGATCCTGAGCTGCGAGAGGGTACGCAGCCAGCCCTCTTCTCCGAAATCAAAGGGCCACTGATGCCTCCGGGGACGGCTTTCACACAAGGGTCAGAGAGCGTTGCGTCCAGAACCTGTTGCTTTTGAGTCTGGGCCCACTGATCCAACTGCTGATCTGTTTCACCCCAGGATTGCCCTTTCGGGTGTCCCCTGGTCACCTCGACCAGACCACCATTCCGGCGCACCGTGGAAGCCCGTTGCAAGACTTTCATGGCCGGTCTTTCCAGGTCATGGGGAAATGTTTGGATCACAGTGGACATGCTCCACCGTGAAACAGGGGCCTCTGTGGAAACACCATTACAAAGCCCAGATGAGATGGGTGGTTTTACAGTCATGTAAAATGTTTGCCAGGCATTGGCCCCGGGGTCCGCATGTCCATCAGGTTGTGACCCGCCTGAATGCTTCCCCATTCCCTCTCCTGAGAGGAACTGAGATGTCCGAAACCCCTGTGCTGGTCGAACTTCAGACGAAACCCACCCTCAGCATCCGGGGGGAGATCTCCATTCAGGACATTGCCAGAAGTCACGGTGAACGCCTGCAGAGGTTGTGGGAGCACCTGAAACAGCATCAACTTGTTCCCGCAGGTCCACCCTTCGTGCGGTACCACACTTTCGGTGATGAGCGCACCGACGTTGAAGTGGGTGTGCCCCTTGTGCACCCTGCCGCCGGGTCTGGAAACCTTCAGGCGGGCCACCTGCCCGGAGGTCTGGCGCTGGTCACCGAACACGACGGACCCCACCGTCAACTGGGGAGGGCCTACCAGCGCCTGCAGCAGGCCATGCAGGAGAGGGGCTTGCACAGAGATGGGCCAGCCTGGGAAGTGTACAACTGGATGGCTCTCGCTCTGGACACCGCAGACAGGTCCGATGTGGCCTCTGACCGCGGGCACACCACGCTGGTCCAGCCGCTGAAGCAGCCCTGATCTTCACATCATGCCCTGATTTTCCTGGCCACGGACCGTCTGGTCCATGCCTGGACTGGGTGCCGCTTGCAGGCTGGCAGGTCAGCATTGGGCCAGGGTGTTGCTGAAATTGTGGCCCTCTCGGGCAAAGAGGACGGAGTGGTCCTGAGATCTGGCAGCAGAGCATTGCCTGCCTGGGTGCAGATTTTTGAACACTCGTGTTTGTCCTGAATGGTGAACGTTGCTTTTCTTGACACTTCAACGTTTTAGTCCTAAAGTGAAAACATGCACGACCGGCCTCCCCTCCCTCCACGGGCCAGCACAGGGCGCCCTGCGGTGCTCTCCTGGCTGCGCATGGCCCGTTTCACCCAGCAGGTCACCCGGGCCTGGACCCAGGCCCTGCGCACCCATGACCTCAGTCCCGCTCAGTTCGATGTGATCGCCTCGGTGGGTGGACAGCCAGACATCACCCAGCGGGAACTCAGCCACAAGCTGCTGGTCACCGATGGGAACATCAGCCAGTTGCTCACCAGCCTGACCCGGCGTGAGCTCATCGACCGCACCACCGTGGGCAAAGAAAAACGACTCTCACTCACCCCTGCGGGTCAGCAGCTGTTTGACCGCCTCATCCCACACCACGAGGACTGGCTGGAAGAACAATTTCAGGCCCTGACCTTCGAAGAACAGCAGCAGCTTTCACAGCTCCTGAGGGTCTTGCTGCGCTCCAGGCACTGATTTTATGACCTGAACGTTTTAGCTCTAAAACGTCTTTTAACAACACCCTGGCCTCCTTCTCGACCCCACCTGCCCCTGAAGCACCCCCCTCATCCGCACCGTCCTGACAGATCAGGACAGCACCAAAAGGAGCAAAATGGAAATTGGAATTGACAGCTTCGCTGCCGTGGTGACCGACCCCGACACCGGCACCACCCTCTCCGGGGCAGACCGCCTGAACCACCTGATTGAAGAAATTGAGACAGCAGACCGGGCCGGCGTTGACTCTTTCGGCATCGGAGAACACCACCGCAAAGAGTACCTGGACAGTGCACCCACCCTGATTCTGGCCGCAGCAGCCTCTCGCACAAATCGAATCCGGCTGACCAGCGCCGTCACCGTGCTTTCCGCAGACGACCCGGTGAGGGTGTTCCAGCAATTTGCCACCCTCGACCTGCTCTCCCGGGGCCGGGCAGAGATCGTGGCGGGCCGTGGGTCATCCATCGAAGCCTACCCCCTGTTCGGCCTGGACCTGAACCAGTACGACCCGCTGTTCAGGGAGAAACTCGACTTGCTTTTGAAACTGCGGGACAACACCCACCTGCACTGGCAGGGACAGTTCCGTGCCCCCCTCACGGGTCACGGGGTGTACCCCCGCCCCCATCAAACGCAGCTTCCCATCTGGGTGGGGGTGGGCGGCACCCCGGCTTCCTTTGTGCGGGCCGGCACCCTGGGTCTCCCTTTGATGGTGGCGATCATCGGCGGGGATTTCCGGCGGTTCCGTCCCCTCATCGACCTGTACCGACAGGCCGGTGAAAGGGCAGGCCACCCCAGAGAACAGTTGAAGGTGGGCGTGCACGCCTTTGGTTTCGTGGCAGAAACTGGACAGGTTGCCCGGGACCTGGTGTACCCGGGTTACGAACGCCTGATGAACGTCATCGGACGGGAACGGGGCTGGCCCCCCGCCTCCAGGGCCCGCTTTGACCACGAATGTGGCCCCTCCGGCGCGTACCTGACGGGCAGCGTGGAGGAAGTGGTGGAAAAGGCTGTGCACGTGCACCAGGTGCTCGGAGGGGTGTCCCGACTGACGTTTCAGATGACCAACGTGATGCTGAACCACGACCGGATGCTGCAGGCCATCGAAATGCTGGGCCAGCAGGTGCGTCCCCGGGTGCAAGAACGCCTCGCCCAGCTAAACAAATGAAAAAAACAGCCAGGTGCTGGGAGAGGACCTTGCAGGAGGCCCCACATGAATGAACCCACTTCACAACACCCCATGCCCGCAGGGGCCGCTGGCGTGGCCCTGCGGACGGACATCGTGGTGATCGGTGCCGGGCAGGCAGGACTTTCTGCCGCCTACCACCTGAAAAAACAGGGGGTCCCCCCTGGCAAGGGTTTCGTGGTCCTCGACGCCAACCCCTTTCCGGGTGGTGCGTGGCAGCACCGCTGGCCCACCCTGACCCTCTCCACGGTGAACCGGGTGCATGACCTGCCAGGGATGAGGTTCACAGAGACCACAGGAGAAGCCCTCTCCAGCGTGCAGGCCCGCCTTGCCGTCCCAGAGTACTTCGCGGAGTATGAAAAGCGCTTTGGGTTACCGGTCTACCGCCCGGTCAGGGTGCTGCAGGTGACGGACCGGGCAGACCACCGCCTGCAGGTCCAGACCGACCAGGGGCCTGTTTCCACCCGGGGCATCATCAACGCCACCGGAACCTGGAACACCCCCTTCATTCCAGACGTGCCCGGCAGGGAGCGGTTTCTGGGCAGGCAACTCCACACCCAGGACTACCAGAACCCCCATGACTTCCTGGGGCAGCATGTGCTCATTGTCGGAGGGGGGATTTCTGCCCTGCAACTCCTCGATGAAATCTCACAGGTCACAGAGACCACCTGGGTGACCCGACGGGAACCGGAGTTTCGCAAAGGACCGTTTGATGACGAGGCAGGTCGGGCAGCAGTGAGCCTGGTGGAAGCCCGGGTGAGGGCAGGGCTGGAACCGGAGTCGGTGGTGTCGGTCACCGGACTGATGTGGACCCCGCAGGTCGAGGCCATGCAGCAGCGCGGGGTGCTGTCGCGCCTGCCGATGTTCCAGCACATCACCGAAAAGGGGGTGGTCTGGGAGGATGGAAGGAGCCTGCACGTGGATGTGATTTTGTGGTGCACCGGGTTTCGCAGCAGCCTCAGCCACCTCTCTCCCGTGAACCTCAGGGAAGACACCGGAGGGATCACCCTGACCGGACGGCTCGCCACCCAGGTCGCCAGAGACCCACGCATTCACCTGGTGGGCCATGGACCATCCGCGTCCACCATCGGCGCCAACCGGGCAGGAAGGGCCGCAGTGCAGGAACTGTGTGCTTTTCTGGGAATCACCTGATCCCTGGTGGCGGGAAATGCAGTAAGCCATTGGCAGTGGGATGAACATCAGTCTTCATCCTTTTTCAGGGGTGCGGTCTCCAGTCACTTCAGGGTCTGACGGGTGTCCTCCAAAATCACCTTCAAATCCTCCAGGTCGTCCGGGTCACTGGCCAGCAACCTTCGCACCACTTCCTGCCGAAACAGCAGGTGCTCCTGAATGCGCTGCCGGTTCTTCTCTGGCTGCTGGTCGATGTCCCTGGAGAAAATCCACATCAGTTGCAACCCCAGATTCACCAGGGTCAGGGCTTCCCTGAGTTCCCCCAACTCCAGTTGCATGCGGGCCACCCACAGGTTTCTCCCTCCTCTCAGGCCACCCCACCGCTGCACACCGTCCGGTTTGAAGAACAGTTGCAAGTACTCCTGGGCAGGTTGAAGCATGAAGCCATTGCAGGTGGTACTTCACCTGCAAGCACAGGAGTTCCAGAGGCAACTCATGGGTGAACTCAAAATGCAGATGGGGACGGATGCCTGGAGAGGTGACTTGCCGGGCAAAGGTATCCACTGTGCACGGTTCAGGTGCCTCAAGAGGAGACAGGTGGAAGGTGGTCACCTCCTGGATGTCCTGTGGGTGGGTGTAAAAACAGAAAAGGAGTTCGGACTGGGCCAGGGCATGTTGCAGTTGCTGAGAGACCACGGTCAGGTGTTCTGGGGTCATGGGTCTTCCTGAGGTCCAACCAGCATGCACCCACACAGAAAAAAGCAATGTGGCACGGCATCCAGCAGGATGAGACGCCCTGTGCCAAGCTGGAATCAATCCAGTCCAAGGCCACAGGTTCTGTTTCAAAAACCTCACCAAAAGTCAGTCTGAACCCTGGTTGGGAGCCTTCCGGCCCACCTGTGTGATTTGCGGGAAAGCCGTCACAACCAACTGTTGCAAGCCGATTGTGACGTACATGGGCTGAAAGCCTTTGAATTTGAGATTCTGGAGCTGGTGGACAGCACAGATCCACAGGTCCTCGCTGAAAGAGAACTGCACTGGGTGAGGCACCACCAGTCAAATGATCCGAATTGTGGCTACTACCTGGATGAGATAGGCAGTGACCCACAACTCCAAACCCTGTCTGTGCGACTGCCTGGTGAAACCCTGAAGCGCCTCACATCCACCTTTCCTCTGCAGGTGGACCGGGATCAGTTCTTCCTTGAGGTGCTCCAGCAGACACTGAAATTCAGGTGAAAAGCTACAGCCTGGCCAGACACACCATGGTTCCAGCAGACTGCCCTCTCTATTCCTGCTGCCTCACTCGAAGAACGAGCGTCAGGACACCTTCCTGATCCTGAACGTGCCACCCAGGGAATTCGGCATCTGCAACGGATAATTCATGCAAAACACGCTCCGGGAGGACAGGGGCAACCTGAACGCGGCCACTTCGGAGGTCTCTGGCAAGTCGTTCGAGAAGGGCCGGCAGGTCCTGACCTTCAACGGTCGCTGAAGGCCTGCGTTCACCGGAGGCAGGCTTCTCGATGGGTGTGGAAGTGCCGAGTGCGGTCTGGATGGCCTCCAGAATCTGTTCGCCATACTGTTCGATGCGCCTGGGACCCAGCCCTGGGATGCCCACCAAATCGGACATCGTTCGGGGCGCCCGCTCTGCCAGGGCGGTCAATGTGGCATTCGGGAACACCAGGTACGCTGCATGTCCCGTTTCCCGGGCCAGTGCCCGGCGCACCTCCGTCAGCGCCACGGCAACTGCTCCCTCAGGTGGAGCCGAAGACGCACCCCCTGACCCGACCCCATCATCCGCCTGAATCTTGTCCATCCTCGCTGGAGCTGGCATCTCCACAGCAAAGGCCGACCATTCGACCGATCTTTCCAGCGACTCAGGGTGCCTCGCGGTCGGTGGCACATTCGGTTCACTCCCGGCCTGCAAGCGAGGTGGTTCCGCACGCTGAAGGGGCAGCACGGGCTGGGCTGATCCCATCGCCCCTCGCACCGACCCGAGACCCAGTTCGTGTGCCTGCACCGTCCCCCGGGGTCGGGACGGTCCCTCATGGGCCCCACTTCCCACGATCCGCAAGACTTCCCTGCCGTAGTCCGCGAGTCGCCGCTCCCCAATCCCACTGACTTGCCCCAGACCCTGCAAGCTGTCCGGCCGCAATTCAGCAATCGCCTTCAAAGTCGCGTCACTGAAAATCACATACGGCGGCACCTTCAACCCTGATGCCCTCTCCGCCCGCCAGCTCCGCAACGCCTGGAACAAGGCTCTGTCCTCCGCGGCCACCACCGCCCCTGTCGCCTGCTTTTTCTCCCGACTCCGCTTCGCCGGCTGCAAGGTGTCCTCCCGCAGCAACAACGTCTGTGCACCCGTCAGGATCAGTCTCGCCTGGGGTGTGGTCGTCAACCCCTGAAACGGCCCGGCCGTCAGGTACCCCAGGCTCACGAGCTGCCGGAGCACACTGCCCCACACCTTCGCGTCATGCTCCTTCCCGATCCCATAGGTCGGCAGCGTCCGGTGCCGACCGTTCTTGTCGTTTTCCTTCCCAAGCAGAATGTCGATCAGGTACGCGGCCCCATAGCGGTTCCCGGTACGGACCGCTGCCGAGAGGGCCATCTGCGCTTCCCGGGTCATGTCCCGGACCGACGGCGGGTTCAGGCACACATCGCAATTCCCGCACGGCCCCCGGTACGTTTCGCCAAAGTACCCCAGGAGGATCTGACGACGGCACTGAGCCGTCTCGCAATACGTCAAAAGCGCCGTGAGCTTGCTCGCTTCCACGCGCTTGACCTCTTCTGGAGCGTCACTCTCCTGGAGCATCCGGCGCACGTTCACGACGTCCTGAAGCCCATACACCATCCACGCTGTGCTGGGCAGGCCATCGCGCCCGGCCCGGCCGGTCTCCTGGTAGTAGCCTTCCAGGCTTTTCGGCAAGTCCAGGTGCGCCACGAACCGCACATTCGGTTTGTCAATCCCCATGCCGAAGGCCACAGTGGCCACCACGATGATGCCTTCCTCGTTCAGAAACCGCTCCTGCGCCAGGCTCCGTTCCTCCTGCGACAGTCCGGCGTGATACGCCACCACCGGCAGGCCCTGTTCCTGAAGCCACAGTGCGGTTTCCTCGACGGAACGCCTGGAGAGGCAGTAGACGACACCAGCGTCACCGGGGTGTTCAGTCTGGATGAAGTCCAGCAGCTGTTGCCTGGGGCGTTCTTTGGTCGCCACCCGGTAGGTGATGTTCGGACGGTCGAAGCTCGAAAGGAACTCCGGGGCACCTTGCAGGCCCAGGACCTGGCGGATGTCCGCACGGGTCCGCTCATCGGCTGTGGCGGTCAAGGCGAGGCGAGGCACCTGCGGGAACTCGGTTTCCAGGACATGGAGCTGCTGGTACTCCGGGCGGAAGTCATGCCCCCATTGCGAAACGCAGTGCGCTTCATCCACGGCGAAGAGACTGATCTCGGCTCTGTGCAGCAATTCCAGCGTGCGTGGGAGGAGGAGGCGTTCCGGGGCGATGTAGAGCAGGTCGAGTTGCCCCGTCTGGAGGGCCTGTTCGACGGCCCGGGAAGCCGAGGGGGACAGGGTGGAATTCAGGTAAGCCGCCCGCAACCCGAGTTGACGCAGGGTGTCGACCTGGTCCTTCATCAGGGCGATCAGGGGGGACACGACGATACCAACACCGGGCCGCAGCAGGCTCGGAAGCTGGTAACACAGGCTCTTCCCGCCACCGGTGGGCATGAGGACGAGGGCATGCTGGCCCTGGGCGACGGTGTGGACGATCTCTTCCTGAATTCCCCGGAATTGGTCGTATCCCCAGACGCGTTGCAGCATCGAGCGGGCTTGGAGGAGGACATCACCTTGCATCCCATTCAGTTTACTTCATTCTGCCTCATACAGAATGAACGATGGGTGCTGGCCTGTTCGGGCACCCAGCACCTGAGGGTGGTCCGCCCTTTTGAATCAAACCCTGTTCCACAGGGCACATCCTCCTCAGGCGACAAACAGGAAGAGGGAACGCCCCGTCCGGCAGTACTCCAGCAAAGTTTGCAGATCCTGCGGAAGTTTTGCATCCGAAAATGCCCTCCCATAACGCTGGATTACCCATCAGGTTCCAGCCAGCCCCGACAAGTCATAACACCTCGCACCAGCCGCCCAGGCCCGTAAGGTGCCGCTGGATTGCCCTACTGGACCACACCTGGTCCTGTACCCACCTGGGGGGCGGGTTTGACTCCCGATCCGCCTGGAAGGTGATCACCCGTCTGACGTAAAGCAAGGTCACCTCCCAACAGGTCGCCGGTGGACTCTGGCCATAGGTCTCATGCCTGTCGTTTTCGTCCACTCGCAAGTGAGAAATCAAATCCTCTGTGGTGGACGCAGCAAGCTTCACTGGATCTGTGGTGACCACCAATGTAGGCGTCATAACATTCTTGACTGTCGGCCAGTGCGGTTCCCATCAACAACAGGGCCACCAGCAGCACATGGTTTTATTCATTGTTCATCCCTTCTGTGAGGCCAGACACGGGCTTCATTTGCCCGGTGGTCTTTGAAAACCTCCATTACCTGGTGTCCCACAAGCAAGCGAACCGGATTCTTCTTCATGGTACAGCCCGGGGCCTGATGATTTGTGGGTGGTTGCAGATGACCTTTCCACTGCAAACTGAGGTTGAAAATCCAGGGGAGACATGATCCATTTGACTCAGGACAAATCTGCCATTTGAAGGATGCCCCATACAGCACGTCTTTATACACTTTTTGCATGTACAAACCCGGCAGGTGCACATGAAAGTCTGGTCCCACCAGACCATTGAGGCGTTTGAGGTGCTGCAAAAGCATGGGGTGCTCAGAGGAGAAAGAAAGTACGTGGACCAGGATTTTGTTCATGCCTATGATGTCCTCAGGGACATGATGCATGAGCGGCTGGGGCCACCCCCCTCCCCAGACAGTTACCCCATATGGGTGTGGGTTCGTGGGAGGTCCGGCAAGCGGTACGGTGGCCGGAAACCCACCAGCCGCTACAAAGGGCATGTGCTGCTCACACTGGAGGTTCCAGAAGAGCGGATTCTGGTGTCCGATTTCCATGCCTGGCACAGTTGCCTGAACAGCCGCGCCCTTTGCGTTTTTGAATCAGAGGAAGACAACCATTACGAAACCCTGATTGCTGATCTGCCCCAGTTTGATGCCAGGCGCACCAGCCTCATCCGTGACACCTGGTGGCGCATCACGGACCTTTCCTGGTGCCTCAGGCATGTGTATGAATCTGAGAACCCCAAAACCATGTGGCTGCAGGGCACCCTGTGGGAAATCCGTCAACGTGATGTGGTGAAGGTGGAACATCTGCAATACGCCAGGGAAACCTGGGAGAAGCACCTCACCACACGGGCGTACTAGGACAGCCTTGACACTAGAAATGCCAGTTGAACATTCGCCTCTGAAAGCAGATCACACACATTTTCTCATCAAGCACATACTTTTAAAACCATCTATGAGAATACACTACAGCCAGGGGAGGTTCCCATGACACAGACCATTCCGTCCATTCTCGCACCCCATGTTCCAGGCACCCGCATTCACATGACTTTTGCACCTGGCAAGAAAGGCAAAGGGGCATGGACGGGCACAGTGCACAACCGTGACCTGGGGCAGGACCTGACCCGTTTGCGTGACGTGTATGGAACCACCCACCTGGTTACCCTGATGGAGGACTTCGAGCTCCGGCAGTGGCACATTCCAGATTTATCAGAAGCAACCCGCCAGAGCGGACTGCAACACCTGCATTACCCGATTGTGGATGGCAGCATTCCTGAAGATGTCCCTGCTTTCAAGGCGTTTGTGCAACATCTGACAGAGCTTTACCAGCAGGGTGCCACCTTCACCATTCACTGTCTGGGTGGGCTCGGCCGCACCGGGTTGCTGGCGGCCATCTTGCTGCAGGAACTCCATGGCTTTGAACCTGCCCAGAGTGTCACAGCTGTGCGGGAGGCCAGACCAGGAACAATTGAGAGGGCTGAACAGGAAGACTTCGTGCTGAACTGGAAAACGGCCCCCTGACCAGGATTCCCTGTGAATCTTACGGTGTGCAGAGACTCCGCTTACAGAGCCGCAGTTTCAAGAAAGCCCATCCAGGTCTCCTCTTCCCTGATCACCCCAACATCCTTTTATGACTGTTGTGCAGGGAATCCAGAGGGGAAAGAGCAATGGATAGGGCGACGAACCTGGACCGGTCAATGAATGACCAGCAAGTCCCTGGGAGGCAAGGTTGTCCTGATGAATCTCAATGAAAAGTTTGAGGTTTGAAATTGAACTGGGCTCAACTCGCCTGCGATAAAAGCCCTTACCGGAGAAGGATAGGCGGGAGAAGAAGGACCAGGGAGGAAGGGTCACGCTGCTGGCAGAAAGGCCCCTTCCTCCCTGGTTCAGGTATTTCACATTCGATTTTCACACTTCCAACAATTACAGAGGTGCTACACTGCTCTGGTTCTCAAGGTGAGGTCCAGAAATGTTTAAATTTCCCCAGTCCACCCGTATTTTGCTGCTCGTTCCCTTGCTCTTTGCTTGTGGGAGCAACCCACCTCCTCCACCTGTGGAAATCATCCTGACACCCACTGCTGTCCAAATGGAAACAGGCCAACAGCAGGTGTTTACAGCCACCCTCAAAAACACCAGCAACACCAAAATTCAGTGGACCACCACAGGAGGCACCCTGGTCAGCAATGGCCTGAACACCACCTACACGGCTGGCAACACACCTGGCAATTACACCCTGACGGCCACCAGTGATGCTGACAACACCAAAAAAGTGACTGCCAGCATCAAGATCATTGCTCCACTGCAAATCACCATCCAGCCATCCAGCAAAGACATCAAAACCAATGAGACACTGCACCTGACTGCCCTTCTCAACAACCCTGATGAGCCTCCAGTGGTGTGGACGGCCTCTGGAGGCACACTGACCTTTGAACAGAACACAGCGACGTTCAAATCCTCCACCCCGGGAACTTTTATCATCACTGCGACCAGTCGCACCAACAATCAGCGTCGGGCGCAGGCCACAATCATAGTCACTGATCAAATTGGAATTGCGCTGTCTCCCGTGGTGACCACCCTCAAGTTTGGAGAGGAAAAAACCTTTACTGCCACTGTGACCAACGCCAAAAATCCTGCAGTGACCTGGAAACTCTCAGGCACAGAGGTGGGCACCCTGGTGACCAATGGAAACACCGCCACCCTGAAGACCACCCAGGCTGGAGATTTTACCCTCAGTGCGATCAGTGTCGAAAACCCCCAGCGGCAAGCTTCCATGGACATCAAGGTGTTGAATCCTGTGCTTTCCCTCAAATTCCAGAAATCCAGCACCCTGGTCAACGAACCTGTGACGGTGGAGGCTGTGGTGGAAAATGCGGTGGACGGCTCTGTGTCCTGGCTTTCGTCCGGTGGCAGCATCACTGGTTCAGGCAACACGGTGAGTTTTCAGTCCAGCGATCCGGGTGATTTCACTGTTGTGGCCACCAGCAACGCCAGCAGTGGGGTGCGAACCTCCACCGTGATCCATGTGTACTCCCGTCTGATGTGGGACAAAGCACCTCCCGCTTCCCTTGAAGTCGGAAGCAGTGTGCAAATCAAAGCTTCTGAAGCAGCGTTGTGGACTTCAACTGCTCCGGAAGTGGCCAGCATCGACCTTCAAGGGGTGGTGACGGCCTGGAAAGCAGGCACCACAAGTCTGAAAGCCAGCACCTCTGATGGCCGCACCCTTGAAGCTCAACTGACGGTAACGGCGGTGCCTCTCACCCTGGACTTTCAAAAAGTCAGTGCGAATTTCAGCACCACCTGTGGGGTGACGTCAACAGGTGACGTCTCTTGCTGGGGTTTCATTCCACAGGAGAATCTGGCAGGGCTCAAAAAATCCCCGATTGCCCAGCCCATCACCAGTCCAGTCAAATTGGTTTCTGTGGCCACCGGGAATTCCCATGCCTGTGGCCTCACTGCAGATGGCCACGCTTATTGCTGGGGAAATGGCGGCAACGGACAGCTGGGAAACGGCAGCAATGAAGGCAGCAACGTCCCTGTGCAGGTGTCCGAGGCCCTGACCTTCAAACAAATTTCTGTGGGGCAGGAAGCCACCTGTGCGGCTGGCAAGGACGGCCACGCTTACTGCTGGGGAGGCTATGCTGCATACTTGCTTGGTTCCAATCAGCAGGTCAGGGCCTATACCCCAGTGCAAATTCCTTCCAGCCTCACCTTTACCCAGGTTGAAACCACAGGATGGTATGCATGTGGACTGACGGTGCAACAGGAAGTCCACTGCTGGGGTCAGTACGGTGGTTATGGAAGCATCACCCCTATACGAACCGCTCCAGCACTCACTTTTCAGCGCATCACCCTGGGTCGGGGTGAAATATGTGGCATCTCCACCTCAGCGAAAGCCTACTGCTGGGGTCACAATGCTCTGGCAAACCAGCCGGTTTACTCTGACGCCAATCCCATTGAGGTGGCCGTGGGGCTTCCAGTGACGGATATTCAACCCGGAGACTTTTTTCGATGTGCCCTCACCAGCAACGAAGAAGTTTACTGCTGGGGAAGCAACGAATGGGGTCAACTGGGCATAGGGGATGCGGTGAAATCAGAGGCTCCCACAAAAATCCTCAGCCCATTGAAATTTGATGCTCTGTCGGTCGGTCTTCAGATGGCCTGTGCAGTGAGCACATCCAGAAAAGCTTACTGCTGGGGAGCAAATTACAATGGACAGGTTGGGAATGGCACAGAATCCGATGTTTACGCTCCAAGCAGGGTGCTCACTGATCCTTGAACAAGTTGAGATTGCATCCGTGCCCCTCAATCATGCTTATCGTTGACCACAAGTTGTTGTTCCACTCAAAGTACCCTCCAGAATTAAACTGGAGGGTATGTTTCTACATCCCACACAAGACTTTCCCGGGGTTTACCTGGGAGAAGCCCGGCCAGAAAAACGCTTCTACCAGCTCACCGATGCTCTGATTCATCACCCCCATTGAGGGGCCATACCAAGAGCCAGCCGGTGCTTTTCCCAGGAAATGTGCATCAAAGCAGCATCACACAACCCAGGCGCAAAAGCAATTGAGGAATTTGCTCCTTCCTGTGCAGGAGGGGCTCTTTAAGCTGACTTCACAGCCTTACAGGAATTTTTTGCAGGGCTGCCTGAGAGGGTTCAGTTGCTGTGATGCTTTCTCCAAAGGTTTTTGACTGCTGGCTGTACCCTCCTTGCACCTCACCAACGCTTGAAGTTTGCTCCGCTTCTGGAGGGAAAACATTAGATCAACTGTTGCAGGATGCTGGGGTCCTGAATCTGGTGGTCTTTTGCCAGCATCAGCACTTTGGAAATCACTTCTGCCGCCCTGGGATCAGGGTCTGCAAAGGGCAGGAAAATCCGCCCGGCGGATTGGGTGGAAACTGGCACAATGCAAACCGCTCCTCCAGGTTGACGCAGCACCGTTCCAGAACCCAGATGAACGGTGTAATTGCCATAATGTCCAGCAATCCAGGCCCGGGAACCTTTCAGTTGCACATTGTCGATCCTGAGCAGGCGGATGGTTTCACGCAAAAGGTCCGCCCGCATTTCGAGGGTGGAAAGGGTGGCTTCAGGATCGACCCCTCCCACATGGGCCACACTGACCACCAGATCGAGGTCACGCATGGCCTCGCTGAACAGCCTGGGAGGCACTGCTGCAAGGGGCAAGGGCTCAGGATCCCACTCTGCAGGCACCATGAATTTCACCGACGCCACCGTCAGGCTCTCTCCCTGCAAGAGAGTCCCATGGCTTTCTTGAAATTCCACCCAGACGCTGAGGTCATGTCCATGGAAGGTTTTCCGGTAAGCCTGTCTTTGAAATCCATGATCAGGCACCTTGATCCACTGGAGGGTTTTCAGGAGGGCCAGGGTCTGGGGCACTTTCACCTGCTGACCTGCGTAACGGCTGCTTTCCAGCAAGCTCTGTTCTGGCGGGGTCACCAGGTACAGTTCCCTGAACACCTGTTTGAAAGGCTGCTGGATCTGCTGATCAAAACAGTGTTTTTGCCATGACCTCCACTGGCCCGAGCTGTAGAGGTCATGGGGATGGGCAATGCGGCAGGCTTCCCCTGTAAGAGGGACTGAACCCTGCAGGCCCATCAGGCCCTGTCCATCCACCAGCACCAGATCCCGTTCACCCTGCAACCACACCAGGCTTTGCAACATGGGTCCCAGCACCGGATGGGCAGAGAGGGAAAAGAGTTCGGCCTGCTCAAAATGGTCTCCCCTGAGCATGGCCTTTTCCAGAGCTTCTCGCATGCGGATTTTCTGTTCCCGCAACCTGTCTCTGGCTTCCAGCAGCAAAACCACCTCAGGATGTTTGCGCAGGCCTGCTGGAATGGACTTCAGGGTTTTGCCTGCCCTCTCAGTGTGGATGCTGGCGTTGCCGGCAAGGTCCACCTGCAGGGTCAGGGTAACCCCCTCCTGTTGCACCTGCAAACCATTCAGGTGGGTGGCTTCCAGGGTTTCCATCTGCCACATCATGCGCTCAGGATCTGGGAAACCCGCCGCTCTGGCCAGGTTTCCCAGGCCCATCTGGACAGCCAGCTGTTCACTGGCCTGTCGCTGGGCTCCCCATTGGCGACTTTCCTTCAGAAAAGTCTGCATGAGACGGTAAATGGAGAGCATGCTTTGCTGGTCCAGATGGGGCAACAGACCCAGTGCTCGCACCGAGTCCTGGTGCCTTTTTTGAACCACTGCTTCTCTGAGGTCCCCTTCAGGTGTCCCCCCCAGCAGGGTCCGGGCAAAAAGTTCAGCCCGTTTGTGTGCTCCTGTGCCTGAGAGGTAACGGGAAGCCTTGCAGAGTTTTGCAAACCTCTGTTCTCCCAGCTGGCCAAGGGTCTTCCTGAACCACTGCACATCCACCCCACCATTCACAAGTTCTTCTGCAGTGAGTGAAGTGTGTTCACTGATTTCGGCTTCCCAGCTTTCCCGAACCCGGTGGTCGGCCAGGGTGCCCTCGTCTCTGGTGTGGCCATGCAGCCAGTGGACCGCACTGGACAGCCCTGTCCAGCCCAGGTGCCCTTCTACCATTTTTGCCCATTGGGGAGCATAAACCACAAGTTCCAGCAGTCGCTCTTCCGAAAGCTGGTGCACTTTCACCAGGCGGGAGAATTCCTCTGGGGTGTCGGTGGGATCGGGAAAAGACACCCTGAGCAGGTGGGAAAACACGTTCTTTTTGCTGTTCTCAAGCTCCTTTTTCACCCGTTTGAGGGTCATGGAAGCATCTCCCAGCAGCGAGAGCAGTTTCAGGGTGTGTCTTGCCCCCAGCACGGAAGACAGGCGCTGTGCCAGCGGGGTGGCCACGGTGGGAGGGTCATTCCGGGTGGTCTCCACCTCCAGAATCCGGTCCTGAAGCCGCATGAACAGGGGCCGCAAGGCATAAAAAGGTGAGGCAGGATCCGGTTTCCTGGACACACCAGCAAAAGCGTTCTCGCTGATGTGAACACGCATCACATCGTTTTCACTCGCCAGACCCAGTTGCCATGCCCTCATGCATACCTGCACGTCTCTGGGAACCCCCCTGTTCATCCACAACAGCAGGTTCCACAGCCGTCCCAGCTGCTGTGCATTGAAATCAGCGAGTTTGAAGTCCTGCCAGTTCAACCTCTGCTGATAATCGATGTGGTGCCAGCGGTTGTGAAACAGGGGATGCTGGGGTTCATCTGAAGTGGGTGAAGGCACTGGAGCCCACAGGTCCACCACACTGAGGTGGCTCTCAAATGCGTCCAGCAAAAAGTCAATTCCAGCAGGGTGAACCCCCTCCCTCTTGAGAAACCTGAAAATACACCCGATCAGTTCCACACGGGACCCAAGATGGGTCAGCAGCGGAAGGCCACGGAGCAGGGGATGAGGAGCGTATTTTGGTGCGTCCGCACCCCTCAGGCGGTCAAACATCCACTCCAGATGGGTCATGTCATGGTCCTGGGGATGGGGCCTGCCTTCCCACCAGTCCTGCCACACCTCAGCCAGGGGAAAAACCTTCTGGTGATTCAGATCGGAGCAGGAATGGAACTTGAAGAAGTGGCTCAGGGGGAATTGCAATTCCCCCTCCCACCTCCAGCTGGTCAAAGACACCAGAGTGTCCTGATGGTCCAGCAACAAGCCATCCAGTTTCAGCAACCAGTTGTGCAGGTCACTGGATGCATAGGGCCGCTCTTGCCAGACTGGAGGGGTGTACGGAGAAAAAAGGTCCGGGTCAAACAACCCCAGTCCGTCTTTCAGGCTGGGCTGGGCTTCTGGAGCCTGAAACCTTGCAAAACGCTGGGCTTCGTTTGGATTTCTGGGCACAAAATGACCCAGCAATTGCTGGATGCCCTCTTTCACTTCGGGGGCTGCAGGATGGTCCTTGCTCAGGGTTTCCAGCAGTTCCAGTCCAGCCTGACGCAGTTCGGTTTTGCCCTGTCGGGTGAGCCGGTTCACCGAGGCCAGGACACTCTGCAGGGGCTGCGCTGCCAGAAACTTCAGGGTCTTTTTGCGCAGTTCAGCGGTTTTGCGCACCAGCAACCCTTCCACAAACTGGGCCTGCTCTTCGGTGAGTTCCAGGATTTTGAGCTTGCCTCTGGTCCAGTCCCTGTTGACTCTGGCATCTTCCGATTCATATTCGAAGGTGGTGGTCAGGTCAAAAGCTTTGTTGTAGACATATTTGTCTGGATGGGCCATGCTCTCAAGGTGCATCCTGCGCACCAGAGGGTCATTCGGAAACCGCTCCATCAGGGAACACATCAAAGCAATGTGCTCTCTGGGAGACATTCTGGGCATGTGGGGGATCAAATCGGTCAGGGGTCGCTGGCCCAGCACTGAAATCAACAGGTGGGCACTGTCCCTTCCCATGATCTTGCCTGCCCAGGGCCACACCAGTGGATGATGTTGGGGCTCAGGGGGAAGGCGGTCAAGCAGTTCGAGCACCAGATCGTAAAGACGGTCAAAATCCGTGAAGTGCTGAGGGTTCAGTTGCTGGTTGTGGGACCTCTGAAGGCCCAGCAGTCCCAGGCTGCAAATCCGCAAGTCAGGGTCCCTGAGCAGGATGTGGGTGGATTTCAGCAGTTCAGTGTGATGGGTCTTTTGCAACAACAGGGCTGCAGCGTACCTGCGCTCTGTATTTTCATCGTGCAAAAGGGGAGCACCCAGCTCCAGGCACCTGGGCGGGTCTTCCTTTGCAAAGAACCACAGGGCCATGAACACCTCCTGTCCCGAACCTTCCCTGATCCATTTCAGGGCCTGGTCCTGGTCTTGTTTGCAAACCATCAACATGTTCAGCTGGCTTTCCAGCACCTTGCGGTCCGCCCCGGTTGACAACCCATTCAGCTGATGGTGCAGCATTTCCATCACCTCTGGAAACCGCAGAAGGTCTTGATCCAGAATCAGGGTCACCATGCGCCAGAACGCCTCTGGGCGGGCAAACCGGAAGGTTTGCATGATCACTTCCCTGAGGCCTGCTTGTTTATGGGCCAGAAGCAGCAGTTTTTCCAGATGGTCCAGGGCTTCTGTGCTCTGGCTGGTCAGCAGGGCATAAACGGCATGTCGGCCCCTCATGCTCCACTGCAACTCGTCCTGGGTTGCATTTTTGAGCAGGGCAAACACCTCCTGGTCCCCCTGATTGATGGCTGTGGCCAGCAAGGGGCCCAGTCCATGCGTCCAGTACGACAGGCGGTCACTCCAGGTGGCAAACCACAACAGATCCTGGTCATATGGGCGGGTCATCTGCCACATCGCGATCAACTCCCCCAGGCTGGGTCGGGTCTGTTCAATCCGTTCTGGGAAGTGAGGAAACATCAGGGCAAAGAGTGCCGTACGGTCGGCCTGGGTCAGGGCCTCAATCAGGCCTGGGACCTGCTCGAAGTCCTGAATTCTGGCTTCCACCAGGGCTGGGTCATGTCCAGGCTCAGAGCCTTTGGTGCCTGCCATTTTCTCAAGCCGTCTGGCCAGCTCTGCAAGGTGTGCAGGGGCCTGGCTGACCCTGAAGTTGAAATGTGTTTCCCAGTCAATTTGAAACCCTTGCAATTCGGAGTTGTTCTCAGCAGACATAAGGGTGATCCTCCTGAACAAAACTTGCAAAAAATGGTGAAAGAGGGCCTGTCGTTGGAAAGGATTCTCAGAATGTTGAAAGACAAAAACGGAGTGTTCCTTTTGCTTGAAGACCAGTTCAGTCCGGTAAAAAACACCTTCACCTTGTTGTGACCCTTTCCATCCCAGTGTAGCGCATTATGTTAATAACGTAAACACAACGGGGTGCCCATGTGTCATATCCTGACACTCCTGGATAAATCCACCGCTGTACCAGGCCATACTCCCCTTCCATCACGGTCACAGTCGAAATTGCCAGATCCTCTGGAGACTGGCCTTTCAACCTGGCGTGCACGGTTTCTTCTCATCTGGCCCAGCAGCTCAAAGTATCGGTGTTGAGAAGGTAAATCACAACTGGGGATCCTCCTGCGGTTTCAGATCATCACGGTGCAGTTCAAAGGGCTCCAGCTCCGGATTTCCCTTGAAGTCCAACACTTCCTGCGGCCAGCTCTGCTGATGGAGTTGATCTGGGGAGACCTCTGGAATGGGATAAGCCTGATCTTCATACGCCTGAATGTGGTCTCTGAGCAATAAGAACAGACTCCCCAGCGGATGATCCTGCTGTTCCTGGACCAGCTCCCAAACCCAGGCAAACAGCTGCATGGCGTCTTCATACTGGCCTTCAGTGGTAATGGGCACATGACATCGTGGGCCACCTGGTCAAGGGCCTCCCAAAGCTGGACAATCTCCGGAACATTCAATCTCATACGCATCTCCCATCTGCCATGATCACCTGCAATTGTGCAACAGGCTGCTGCACAATTGTCCTGTCGTCTTCTCAGGTGAGCATCTGCAGCAAATCAAACATGCGCTCCTTGACGTGACACACCTCGCTGGCCCTCAGCAGTTCATCCAGATTGCGGTCTTTCAGGCGCAAGTAATCCCTGAAAGCCTCCTTGATGGTCTGCATGCCGATCTTGTTTCGGTGGCGCAGGATGTCAGCCAGGGTTTTTTCCTTGCTGTACACTGGAAAGCCTTCAGGCCTGATGATCCCATACTGGTGGGTCGAGTCTGCGAAATAGCAGTAACGCACAGGAGGACAGGTGATGCGCGGCGCCCGGCTGTGGTTGGGGATGGCCATCCACACCTGATGGGATCTGACCGTGCTGAGTCCATGGTAGGCCAGGGCAGATTCCATACCCACCACCCCGTGTTTCACCTGGGTACATACTTCCTGCAACTCCTCATTGGGCAAAAAACCGTCTTGAGGATCCGGTAGTAGCCAGGCCGCAGGCGTTTCAGCTCTCCTGCCTGCATTGCCTTCTGAATGTGGCGGTGGTGGTAGCCGAGCTTGGTCAGGGTTTGTCGAGTGACCACTGGTGTGTCATTTTCCTCGGCATACTGCTGAAGGTTCATCAATCAATGGTACAGATTTGCAGGTGTTTTTGAAAAAACACCTGCTTCGTTTTCTGGTCTGTCCTGAATTGGCCAGACCAGGAAAACCAGGTCTGAACCTCTCAGGTCCTGACGCTGACCTGGATGAGATGATCAAAAGGGCCAGATGGAATGTGTCGGCTTCATCCTGAATTTTGCCTCTGGGGCATCTTCTTCAAATTCCATCCAATGATGTTGCAGGCCCCAGGTGAACCTCTGCAGCTCCGCGCAGCTCCATGTTGCGGTCCAGGCTCGCTTCAAGGATCAGCTCAGAAGACAGATCACTGTGCTCTGCATGGATTGTGAATAGCATTTCTCTGCAAAAAGAGCAAGGCTGATGGTGGAATGCTTCTGTCAGCAACTCCAGCATGCCGCGTTCTGGCCATGCCTCCACCAGCCACTGAAGTTTGCGCACAAAATCATGCAGGCTGTGTTCTTCTCCCTGCAAAATGGCCTCTTGCAGGGCTGTCCTCAATACCTCTTCATCACCAGGCCTGAAGGTCTTCATCAGCAGCATGACCCCCTCAAGTCAGTATTTGGGTCTGAGCAAACCTTCCAGAGCCAGTTCATGAATGGCTTCCCCTTCAAACTGGGTCAGGGCCCTCAGCGCATGCTGCTTCACCTGACGGGAGCGGTGGTGCAGCAGGCTGATCAGAAAGTCAGGGCCGAGAGGAAAAGGGCGCAGGTGAAAAACACACAACAGCAGGGCAATTCTGGAGAGGTCGGTTTCCTGCTGCAGGTCCCGGGCCAGCTGAAGCAGGGTTTCCTCGCTGGCATCTTCACCCCGGTAGGAAATCCCATGAAACTGGCCTTCGTTCAGCTTTGCCCAGATGCCCTCGTAAGAAACATCCAGGGGTACAGGGTTGCTGTCTCTGCTGTCCCATTGGGTCTGGGCAGCCCTCGACCCTTGCAAGAACAGTCGGATGCCCGGGTCCTCGAGGGCCCTGCTTTCCAATAAGGTTTCAGTGTCTTCGCCCAGGGACCTGCTGGCCACAAAAAACAATAGATCATTGTCTGAGGCAGCTTGACTCCTCAGCAGTGCAGCACCCACCTGGGAGAGCAGAAGCTTCAGCCCCTGTTCTCCCAGCGCTGCAGCGATGGCTGCAGTCAGGTCTGGCAGGTGATGCCAATGGTGCTGGATCAAAACCGGAACCAGATCGACCAGGGCCTGGCGGGCAGCCCTGTCTCCGTTTTTTCCCAGTTCACCCAGGAGGTCAAACAGTTGCTCGATGGTGAGGAAGTCATCATCTGCTGCAAGTTCATCGTGTAGGGCCGTCATCAGGACAGGGGTCAGGTCATCTTGCAGACCACAAAGCCGGGCGGCTTCCAGCAGGTAAACCACTCCCGTCTCTTCCTGGGAATCCACCCTGTTGGACTTCAACAGTGCCCGCAGGACACTTTCCCGTGCTTCTGGGGAAGGATGGTCACAGAGGTAAATCAGGGCCCGACCCAGCCCCCAGCGAAGGGCTTGCTCAAAAAGATCAAATGTCAAAAGGACTCCTTTGATGCACCTTCTGAAGATGACACACCTGATGGAAATCAGACATGGCCAATTGGCTGACCACCTGCATCAAGATTTGAAGGAAAAAGGATGTACCAGAAGCAAAGCTCCGGATGAAACCAACAAATTCCATCTGGCCCTTTTGTCCTATCATCTCCTACACCGAACACCAGAAGGGCATATAAAATTGCAGGCTCTCATCCACATGGACCGGATAAACTTGACGTATAATGCATACTCGGATATACTTTAGTTATCAGTCGGCCAAAAGGGCCGACTTTTTTGTCTTGCACTGGGATCTTTCAAAGGATCCCGGTGTTTTGTCATCCCAGGGCGAGGTGCTCTTTCAAACGCTCCGAGAGTTCCAGCATCAGGTCATCCGGCAGGTGACTCAACCTGCGCACCACCCTGGAATAATCCACCGCACGGATGAGGGACACCTGGGCTTTGCTGTCCTTATTCAGTCCACTGCGGTTTACAGGCAAGAACAGGTCATGGGGATAAATCTGGGTGATGTTGCTGGTGATGGGCACCACCGTGATCACATGGGCGTTGGCGTTGGCCACATTGTTGGTGACCACCACCGCCGGATGGGTGTAATTGGCTTCATGCTCACGGGCAGGGGCAAAGTGGACGAGCAGGATGTCTCCTCTGCGAATCAACATCACCAGTCTGTCCCGTCCAAGGTTTCCAGACCATCAGCCAGGGTGCCTTCCAACATCAGCGTAGGATTCTTGCTGTGTTCCTCGGCCTCCAGGCGATAACCTTCCGCCAGTTCCTTTTCTCTGAGGGCTTTCAGGGCTTCAAACAGCACTTCACTGCGGCTGGGCAGCTCATGGGTGTGCTGGTACTGCTCCAGGTAATCCATCATGGGACGGGGCAGGCTGACACTGAATTTGATGGCATTTTGTTTTTGTTGCATGGTCATACCTCCAGTATGACTTATGGTAGCACCAAATCATGAGGGACAGTCTGACTTCTTCACAAAATCAATGTTTGAACAGCTTGTGCGACCTTGCTGTTCAAACGATCCAGGGCCCTTCTCAGGTCTCTATATCATGCAGAATCACTTCCAGGTCGTGGAGCAGGGTGGAAAGCAGAGTGTTCTTTCCCCGGATGGGCATTTCACGGGCCACTTCAATCAGGTGGTGGGGCCAATTCCTTTTCAGGTAGTTCTTCAGTCCCTCCAGATAAAGGTCACGTCCAAAACGGGTGTGGTATTTCAGCAGGTCAAGCAGGGTCTTTTCAGGGGTGTAGGTGCGAACCATCCTGGGTGTGCCCTCGATAGGAACGTCGAGTTGACCGTAACTGTGGTGGCTGTTCTGAAAGTAGAACACTTCCACTGGAGGGTACGAGAAGGTGGGAAATTTCTTTTTGTGTGGCACGGCAAACCGCAAGCGGCTCAGGCGGGTGGTGGTGAGCCCATGCAAATCCAGAGCAGAGATCAGGCACAGTCTGGCGTCCTCCACCCGCAACTGGACTTCCAGAATGTCCTCAAAGTTGGTGGGAAAATGATTCACCAGGCGGTACACACCTGGCTGGGGTTGCTCAATGGTTTGCTGATGCAAGAGCCTGCGCAACTGCTGATTGTGAAACCCTGCTGCTCTGGCTTCCTGGGCAGTCAGATACCCCCCAGTGGTCTTGAACAATTGCAAGAGATCCATCCGGCCCCCTTGTTATTACAATACGGCAGTTTCAGAAAACAGCCGTAATAAAGTCACAACATCTGGATGGCCCAGGGCGTTAAAAGTTCCATTTCTCTGGCAGGGGAGCATCACAGACCACACAAAAAGGATCCCGATATTTCATGACATTGGTGCTCTGGCAACGCCTGAACTCAAAAAGGTAAATGTTACAGACTGAGAGATCCACCTGTAGGCTGGACAGCAACACCAGAACCTGTTCCAGACAGCCGACTTCCGGGCAGAAACCCGTGCTCAGGTTGCTGAGGCCGGTGATGTGCATTTCCCTTTTGTGAATTTCAAAAGACATTTCACCTGCTGCAAGCACAGGCCCGCCCTCAGCACAGGCCACATGCTCGGTCTGCCGCTCGGCCATGCGCAGCTCCCCACTGGTCAGAACCACATAGGTGACGGTGTACCCCTCAGACATGGCTTTTTTGTTTTGCGCCCAGTGGTGAAAGCTCTCTGCTGAGACCACCTGCACCAGGTCTCAAGGCAGTTCGAGGGTCAGCAGGTTTCTGGGACCCACGTGGGTGTACAGCTTTTCCACTCTCCCAGCATAAAGAATGAAACAGGCATGCTGTTCTGACGGATGTTTGGAAAAACCAAAGCCAGACACTTGCCACCAGAGAACCCATCTGACTGTTCTGGGTTTTCACAGGTCCAAGGTTCACTCGGACCCAAGGATGGATCCGCCATGATGCTCTATGCTGCACACAAAAAGCCCCATAAACTGAGACCCTATGGGTGGACTTGCTGCAAGTGTGTTTCTCTCCCAGCCTCTGAGCTCCTCTGAAAAAGAACAACTCCGGTCTCTGCAAGGTCAGGTGAAAGAGCAGCTTCCTGAAAACTCCCTTTTTGGGGACCTCTGCACCTCATCGAGGTTCTTTGAACAGGACCAGGTGGGGTATGCTCCTGCCCAACAGAGGCAAAAAATGAACCCCATGGAATTGAGAACCTCCCGTTGGGAGGTGCGTCCACTGGGCCTGGCCCACCTCTCCTCCAGTTTCTTTGATGACCCATCCCTGTTCCCCGAAGGCAGCATCCATTTTGACCACGTCCTGAGCATGCGCAACCTTGAGCATGAATGGCACGAAGCCAAAAGACCTTCCCTCTAAAGTCCTTCAGCCCAGCGGATTTTACTGTTTTCTGCGGAGAATGAGCTTCACATGCGTGTTGTCTCTGACCGTGATGCCGAAGTCCCTGTAGATGACATTTCGCAGGTAAGGCAACACATAATGTTCGTGATGCACGAAATAATACTTGTTGCCCACCACTTCCAGAAGACGCTCATAGGGAAGAGAGAAGTAGTTTTCTCTGTTCTCACGGTCAAAGTTGTCTTCATAGCGGTACTTCAAAAGGTAATGAAGCATGTCCCTGTCTGAATGGATCTCCCCCCAGAAGTCGGTGTATTCCTGAAGGGTTGAGGGGTTTGCTTTGGTTCTGAGGCGCAACAGGTCGTTGATGTCAATCGGGCGGTTTGCTGTGCGCGACAGGCTCATGTCACGAATGAAAATGTATTCCGGGCACTCAGAAAAACCACCCCCAAAGATGATCTTTTCGAATTGCCGCAGATCTGTTCCGTAACTGTAGATCTCGTGCAACACGCTCGATAAGATCACCGCGGTTTTGTCCGTCCCAAAGATGGAAGGAAGGTCTTGCATGTCGCCCACCACACGGACACAGGGGTTGCCCTGGAACCGGTTGTGCAAAATGTCCAGCATTTCTAGGCTGTTGTCCACTGCAAAGTACCTTTTGGTGTTGCCGAATCGGTTGTACAGGAGTTCAATCAAACTTCCATCGGCTGCTCCAAAATCAACAATGTTGTGGACTTCGTTGCAGTAGTCCAGAAAGTAAAGCTTGTCCATCAGACCCTGTTGCATGGCGGCATTGTATTCTTCCAGGATGTTTCCGTTCATAACCCTCTGTCCTCCGTGAGACCCATGTGCCAGAGTTTCGAAATTCCAATCTCAAAGGTGGGTTGCAATTCCATGGGTGGTGCAGGGGTCTGCTGAACGATCCGACTTGCGGTTTCCGTTTTACAGCCAGCTTTTGTGCAGATGAGGCGGCCCCAAAGCAGTTACAAGTGTATAACCTTTTGGCGAACAGAAACATGTCTGAGCATCCAGCCAGAGGCGGCCCTCAGCGTCTCGAACTTCAAGGTCAGGGGTGAAGCACGAATCCACTGGAACGGGAGTTGCACCTGCGACTTTGCACCTGCTGGTCGGTCAAACTGTTCTGGACGGTCCTGTCCGACGGGCATCTGGGACAGGTGACCCTGCCTGCGTTTACCCTGCATCCTGACGGATGCCCTGTGCTTCTGCTCGTTGCCTCAGACAGAATACACCTGAAAACAAAGGGACAAAAGGCAGTTTTATCACTGTTTTAACAATTGAGAATTGTAACATGAGAACAGAAGGGCACATCAGCACAGGAAAGACCGATCTGAACAGAAAGCCGAATGGCTCCTGGCATTCTTTCGCCTCCAGACTCAAAAATTGCAACAGCCTCAACCACCCTGCCTTCTCAAAACATTCAGCACAAGGGGTCAACATGAACCATGCCGCTCACCTTTTGGCGGAAATGAATGCCACCAATGCCATCCGAAAAGCCGAGACACACGAGCAGGCCCTGGTTTTGCTGGCCACACTGCTGGAAGCCGACACCCTCGATGAACAGGAGCAGGAGGTGGCCAGTGATGCCATCAGGTGCCCTGTCCTCCCAGAACAAACAGTTCTTTCCGGCGCTCTGAGGGTTCCAGCATCAGGGTTCAACAGAAACGCCCGTGGTTGCCTGCACAGAGGGTCACCCTTACTGCATTTATCAGTGGAATGAGAGGCTTCTTTTGAAGCCTCTCATTCCAGAATCCCAAACATCTGCTGGCAACCTCTTATTTCTCTGCCAAATGCTCTAAAATGACCAGAACGATTCAAACTTTCCACAGAGGTGCACCCATGACCAGACCCCAGATGACCGACTACCGTTCTTACTACGCCCGTTACGTTGATCTGGTGCCAGAAGAGGATGTGCTCGCCGCCATGCAGCAGCAAGCCGAAGTGACCGCCCGGCAGATCCTGCAGTTTGCAGAGCGGGCCGATCATTCCTACGCACCGGGCAAGTGGACGGTCAAGCAGGTCGTGGGTCACATGACCGACACCGAACGGGTGTTCGGACAACGGGCCCTGTTTTTTGCACGCGGGGACTGTGCCGAACTCCCGTCTTTCGAGCAAGACGACTGGATGGTGGCCTGCGACTTTGAGGTCTGCTCGCTCGAAAGCCTGCTGGCAGAATTTCAGGCGGTAAGAAGGGGACACGAATTGTTTTTTCGCCACCTGCCCCACTCCGCGTGGGAAGGTCGGGGCATCGCTTCTGGCAATCCCTTTACGGTGCGGGCCCTCGCCTACATCATGCTCGGTCACGAACGGGCGCACCTGCAGGTCTTGCAGGAACGCTACAGCTGATCGAGTTGCAGAGCACCAAAGGTTCCTCTGTCCTGAGCAGTGAACAAAAAGGGGGTTCTCTTCAGGAGGGCACAGGTTGCTCGAACAGCCTTACCACAGCAGCCAGGTGTTCACCCCATCCCCGGCACTGTGCTGCAGTGAACACTCCAGCACTTTTGCCCTGGTCGGCAGCTGCACTGCATTTGCCGTGTCCAGCAACTCCTGCAAGTCTTTGACCACCAGAAAGATCGGACACAGGAGCAAATTTCCTTTCAGCCATGAGCTGACCGTTGGCTTTCAGCACCACAAGGGTTCACAGCACCTCCATGACCTGCTGGGCAAGGAGGTGTGGCGGCAGGAAACCCAGCAGTTCGGCGTTGCCGCCCCGGGTGATGGACAGCATTCAGAGGCACCTCATCAAAGGGGTGAAGGGCGAACCTCGCGTCAGCCCGGTTTCACCCGAAAAATCTGCTCTGCCAGCGCCCTGCTCTGGGGGGTTTGCACCACCTCCGGATGCCGGGCCAGCGCAACTTCACGCTGGATCACCGGTCGCACGGGCAGGCTGGCGAGCGCAGCAGTGGAGTGGGGGACCAGCAGTTCAGGCACCAGACTCACCCCGATGTTTTCTTCCACCAGGGCCATCAACGTGGTGATGTCTCGCACCTCGTACACCACATCCAGGGTGAGTCCTTGCTGGCTGAAAGCCTGACGGATCAGGGGCTCACAGCCGAATTTGGAGAGCACGTAGGGGAAAGGGGCTATCTGGGACAGCTGGATTTCGCCCTCGACATCCAGCGGGTGACCGTGGGGAACAATCAACCTCAGCTGGTCCTGAAAGACCGCAGTGAGTTGAAAGTGAGAACGGGTGGGGAGTTCAACGAAGGCCAGATCCACCGTGTGATTTTCCAGCCAGCGTTCCACCTCACTGGCGGTGCCTTCAAAAATGAGCACCTCCACCTGAGGGTGCTGCTGTTTGAGTAGGCTGATTGCCCTGGGCAGGATGCGGCAGGAGGTGCTGGGGAAACTGCCAATTTTGACCTTGCCTGAAACCTCACCTTGCTGCTGGCGGGCCGCAAGTTCGAGTTGCGTGACCCCGTGGGCAATGCTGCGAAAGTATGGCAGCAGGGCCTCTCCCTGGGGGGTGAGGCGCACCCCGGAGCGGTCCCGCTGCAAGAGTCGCACCCCAAGGTGTTTTTCCAGCCTGGAGAGGCTGTGGCTGACCGAGGACTGGGCCACATTCAACCGGAAAGCCGCCTCGGTGAAACTTCCTGTGTCCAGCACCATCAAAAAGGCCTGCACCTGTGAAAACAGCATATATCGGAATTGTACATGTTTCAATTCGATTTATCTATTTGATTCATGAAAGCCCCTGATTTATCCTGTTGGGGAAAGAAACGACTGCCCAGCGGGTTTCTTTCTGCAGGCCCATCTGTGTTCAGATTCGCATGTCTGACCCTGACCTGCCCGCCCCTCAAACCCCCATTCCATCCTGTCAGGAAGCAGCGTCACTGCCGCCCCCTGTCGTGCACCTGTGCCATTCGGCATGCTGCTGGCCAGGTCAGAAAGGACCCCATGCCTTACGTGAAAATAGAGATCACCCGGGAGAACAACACCCGGGAGCAAAAACTGCTCCTGATTGCAGCAGTGACCCAGGCCCTGCAGGACATCCTGGGCAAGGACCCTGCCACCACCTTCGTCACCATTGATGAAATTGACACCGACAACTGGGGCATCGGGGGCGAACTTGTGACCGACCTGCGCCAGCGAAAAAACCATGACTGACGTTCTGCAAAGCAAGGACCTCCAGATGATCGAACAGCTCATTCAGGTGTATTTTGACGGTCTTTACACCTCTGACCCCCAGAAACTTTCACGGGTCTTCCATCCCCAGGCCCACTACATCACCCCATCTCAGGGAGACTTCTTGCAGCTCAGCCTGCAAGCGTACCTGCAGCGGGTGTCCCAGCGCACCTCGCTGGAAGGCAGCGGATTCATTCGCACCGACCACATTGAACAGATTGAACTGCTCACTGAGGACACCGCCCTGGCCGTGGTGAAGTGCTCCCTCCCTGGACGCCATTTCACAGACCTGCTGGCCCTGGTGAAAACTGAAGGACGCTGGACCATCGTCTCCAAAGTGTTCCACTGGGAGCCCCTCCCGGATTCAGAAAGGATGACCCCATGAAAACCCTCATTCTCTATGCCCATCCCTTTGAAACCAGTTTCAACCACGCTGTGCTGGAGGTGGTGAAAGGGACTTTGAAATCCCATCAGGCAGAGGTGGTGGTGCGTCCCCTTTACCAGTTGAACTTCCAGCCCATTGCCAGCCCCACCGATTTTGAAGCGCTCACGGCAGGAGAAACCAGAGCAGATGTCAGGGAGGAACAGGACTGGGTGCAGTGGGCAGATGGCATCATCCTGATTTATCCGGTGTGGTGGACGGGCATGCCGGCCATCCTGAAAGGTTATTTTGACCGGGTGTTCACGCCAGGGTTTGCCTACCGCTATGAGGATGGCATCAAACACCGTCTGCTGCAGGGCAAACAGGGGCTGATTTTCAGCACCACCGGAGCCACCCGTGAAGCCTGCGAAAAAGGCATGTTTGAAGCCATGAACCGCACGGTGGATGAAGGCATCTTTCAGTTTTCTGGCATTGCAGTCAGGGGCCACCACTACATGAGCAACCTACCCGGCAGCACAGCAGAGGAGCGTGAGAAGATGCTGCTGGAAGTTGAGCAGAAAGTGACAGAACTGTTTTATCCGTCTGTCGTGTCCAGATCAAAAGGGCTCACAGCTTCAGGCTGCTTCTGAAAGTTCAGCACAGGACTTGATGCTGATCGGGAGGGCAGAAAAGACAGGCTTTCGCAGACGAAATCAGGGATGCAAGGCTGACCTGAACGGTTCATACACCGAGTTCACCATCACTGGGTCTGGAGCGTGATTCGCACACACGCACCAGACGAACTGTTGAACAGTTCAATCTGTCCTCCGTGGGCCTCAATGAGTGACTTTGAGAGGGCCATTCCCAGCCCACTGCCTCCACTTTGCCTTCCCCGGTCAGGGCTGCGGTAAAAGCGTTCAAAGGCCCTCTCCAGGGCTTCGGGGGTGAATCCGGGACCAGAATCCGCCATTTCGAGGATCAGTTTTTGTCTGTCTTCCACAAGCTGGATGTGGATGTGTCCATGGGGTGGGGTGTGCCGCAATGCATTGCCCAGGACGTTGCCCAGCACCTGATACAGACGCTCTGGGTCTCCGTTCACCCGAACAGGCTCAAGAGGCAGGTCCAGCTGCAACCCGATGTGCTTCTCTTCGGCTTTTGCCGTGAAATCTCCCGCAACCCGCTTCAGCAAGTCCTGCATTACCAAATGTTGCTGCTCGAGCCGCAACGCTCCGGCCTCGGCCAGAGAGAGCACCTGCAAGTCTTCAATGAGTTTGCCCAGCAGGTCTGCGTGGCCCAGCAGTTTCTCGAACTCCACAGGACCCGCCGCCAGAACCCCGTCCCTGACCCCCTCAAGCCGTCCTCGCAGCACCGTCACCGGGGTGCGAAGTTCGTGGGCGATGGCGGCAAGGCTGTAGCGCCGTTCCTGCTCAAGTCGCTCAAGAGACGCCGCCATCTGGTTGAAGTCTTTGAGCAGCAGTGCGGTTTCATCTCCGCGGCGCTCAAGGCTTTTGTCCATGGGAACCCGGGCCGAGAAATCGCCTCTGGTCAGCAGGTGTGCAGCCCTGGACAGCTGGGTGAGGGGGCGCGCAAAGCGGCGTGACGACCACCAGGCCAGCAGAAAAGGCAACAACACGGTCACAGCAAGCAGGATCAGAAAGAACTCGCCTTCATCACCCCGGGTGAGTCTCCATTCCAGCACGGCCTCGGCCCGGGTTCCAGCTTCCTGAACAACTTTCTCTAACTGCTCAGCGGGAATCCCAAACCGCTGAGACAGGATTTCGGTGCTGTGCTGGTACATGCTCTTGAAATATGCCTCGGTGATGATGGCAAGCACCAGAAAAACCATGAAGGCGGTGAAAAGGACCACACCCCACAGGGTCAGGGTCAACTCGGCCTGAATCGAGGGCCAGACCCTTTGCTTTGAAGACGCTGGTCCTCGAGCTCCGGCTCCAGGCCCCTTCAGTCGAGCCATAAACGAAACCCCACCCCGCGCACCGTCTCAATGACCTGGGGCATGCCCGCCTGTTCGAGTTTCTTGCGCAGGTTTCCCAGGTGGGTGTCCATCACCCGCTCGAGCGCGTCGGAATCGGGCAGGGCGACTTCCAGCAGTTCGGCCCGGGAAAACGTGCGGTTGGGGTGACGCAGCAGGTGCTCCAGAATCCGGTATTCGGTCAGGGTGGTGTCCAGCCGCACCCCTGAAACCCGGACCCGCACCGCCACCGGGTCCAGTTCGAGCTCGCCAAAGCGCAAGGGACGGGTGCTGGTTTGCATTCCCGCCCGGCGCAGCACCGCCTTGACCCGGGCCACCACCTCGAGCGGCGAGAACGGTTTGACCACGTAATCGTCTGCACCCAGTTTGAGTCCGAGCAGTTTGTCCAGGTCCTCGGCCCTGGCCGTCACCAGGATGATGGGGGTCTGGGCGGTTTCCCGGATTTTTCTGAGCACCTCAAAACCATCGATTCCGGGCAGATTGACGTCGAGCAGCACCAGATCGGGGCGGGCCGCATGATGCAAACGCACTGCACCCGGGCCGTCCGCTGCCCGCTCGGTCCGAAAGTGTTCGCGCCGCAAGTACGCCTCAAGCAAGTCGGCAATGTCAGGCTCGTCCTCGACGATCAAAACCAGAGGGTTGGCATTCACAGTTTTCAGTATATTTGCTCTTCACAAGATGGCTTCAAGAAACCGTCAAGAAATCTTGAAGCCAAAACGGTGCAAATCTTGTGGTTTTCTCGAAGGCATCTTGAAGGTCAAGCAGCAAACTTGGAATCAGCAGGCCAGCCAGCCACCGCTGGTGCGCGGACTGGCCCGGCAACCGAAAGAAGGAGCAGAACATGACACGACATGGCCCCATCAACAGCCCTTTTCAGGACGCACAACTTCCTGTTCAGGTCAGGATCGCAGCAGCCTGGACCAGCTTCATGCTCATTTACATCTACGTCGACATCCTGAACTTCTACAAACCTGGCGTCATCAACGGCATCCTGGCGGGCCGCATCTGGGAGTTCGACATCGGTTCGACCTTGCTGACCCTTTTCCTCGGGTCCGTGTCGATCCCGGCCATGATGGTCTGGCTCTCCATGACCCTGCCCGTACGGGTGAACCGCTTCACGAACCTCATTGTGGCAACGCTCCTCATCCCCTATTCGATCTTCAACGCAGCAGGCGAGTTCTGGGACTGGGCCCCCTTCTACGGCCTTTCCATCGGGCTTGAATTGCTGCTTCTGGCCTTCATCCTGCGCTCCGCCTGGACCTGGCCCCGCACCCACTTCGACGCTGCCATCGCCACATCCGACCGACTTCGACAGTAAACTGACCTCACGCACAGGCAGATCCACCGTGACGCCTTGCTCTTGAGTCTCCCCTGTTGATCGTTGAAGATGGACCATCAGAGACCCTCCAGGGTCAGCAGCACAGGGTCAATCAGCAAGGACACAGATCGTGGAGGTTGAACAGCAGATGATAACCTTGAATTGTGACAAAACAGGCCACACCTTCGGCATGAAGGGTCTGGGAAACCAGGTCCAGCAGGAGGGCCAGAATGTCTGACTGGGTGGGCACCTGGATGACCGCCCATGCGTTTGGATGGTCAGACACTGGACTTGAGGACCAGACCCTGCGCCTGGTGGTGCGGGTCACCCTGGGCGGTGAAAAACTCAGGCTCATTTTCAGCAACCGTTTTGGAAACACTCCCCTGAATATCGGCAGGGTGCAGGTTGCCCTGTCCCTTTCAGGTGCGGATCTGGTTCCCGGCAGCAGCCAGCAGGTGACGTTCCAGGGTGGGTTTCAGGCAGAAGTGCCTGCTGGAAGCATCCTGAAGAGTGACCCGCTGGATTTCCCTGTGGCTGCCCTCACCGAACTGGCTGTGAGCATTCACCTGCCTGGACCGGTGGGAAAAATCGACACCCATGGGGACGCCCACCGGGAACAGTACGTGTCCGTTGCGGGAGATCACACGGCAGCAGAGGTGTTCCCCACGGGTCGCACCGTTGGAAACTGGCACCTGCTCTCTGGAGTTGAGGTGTGGAGTGCAGGTGCTGCAGTGGTGGCTTTCGGAGACTCCATCACCGATGGCAGTTGCACCGACCCTGGCAGTTATGGACGCTGGACGGATGTGCTGGCAGAAACATTCATCTCTGCGGGCCTCCCTTTCGATCCTGAATGCAGGCATCAGTGGCAACCGCATTCTGCACGACAACCCCGAGTGGTTTGGTCGGCGGGCCAAGGTGCGCATGGACTGGGATGTGCTGGAACAGCGGGGGGTCAGCCATGTGATCTGGCTGGAAGGCATCAACGACCTCATGCACCCCGGTGCGTTTGCTCCAGTGTCAGAAACGGTGACCGCACAGCAGATCATCGGTGCTTTCACTGAAGGCATCGCCAGATTTCACCAGCACGGCATCCAGGTGGCCCTGGGGACGATTTTGCCTTTCAAGGGCTGGGTGGCTTACAGCGAGGAGGCCGAAAACAAACGCCAGCAGATCAACCACTGGATTCGCACCTCAGGGGTGCCAGACCACGTTCTGGATTTTGACCGGATGGTCCAGGACCCCTCGGACCCACAGAAAGTGCTGGAGGTGTATGACATCGGGGACCACCTGCACCCCAACAACAGGGGGTTTTTGAAGATGGCAGAGGGCATCGACCTGGGGTTTTTCACCCAGGTGGCAGCAGATCTGGCCTGAAGCGGGAAATCCACTGACCTCCAACCTCTCTGGAGGCCAGCGGTTGCTCCCCATTGAGGTGGTGTTCCCGCACCAACTTCGTTCTACACTGGCTTCATGGAACTCACTTTCCTGGGCACAGCAGCAGACTCCGCCTACCCCCTGCCTTTCTGTGGCTGTCCCACCTGTCAGCACGCCCGAGCCAGGGGGGGCAAGAACATCCGGCGACGGTCCAGCGTGATGGTCAACCGGGACCTGCTGATTGATCTGGGACCCGACAGCATCCAGGCCATGCTGACCTCTGGTTTTGACCCCAGTCAGGTCCGCTTTCTTCTGCAAACCCACCCGCACCACGATCACTTCGATCCGAACCATCTGATCACCCGCATCCCGGACTACGGCGGCATCTGCCTGGCCCCCCTGACTCTGGTGGCCTCCCCCGGGACGCTCCAGCGCATGACCACCATGATGCAAGCCACCGGTTTTGAAGGGGACCTGCTGCAGGCAGAAACCCAGCACCTGCTCAGCCTCCAGGTGCAACCCATCCAGGCGGGCGGGTCAAGAACCCTCGGGGGATACCACATCACCGCTTTTCAGGCCAACCACGACCATGGGGCAGAATCGCTCATCTACGCGGTGCAGTCCAGGGGTCGCGCCCTGCTGTACGCAACGGACACCGACACCCTGCTGGAACCCACACTGGGTCAGCTTTCCGCAAGCGGCCTTCGGTTCGCGGTGGTGGTGCTGGACCACACCTACGGTCCGGGTTGCGATGGAGGGGGTCACCTCAATGCAGACAGGTTCCGGGACACGGTGGCCTGGCTCCGGGGCGCGGACCTGCTTGAGGAAGACGCCAGGATCTACGCCACCCACCTGTCACACGAAGGAAACCCTGAGCATGAGGAACTGGAAAGGGATGCCCACCAGCACGGTTACCTGATCCCCTGGGATGGCCTGACCCTCCAGGTGTGACCTCTTGCCTCACCCAGGGCAACCAGACCTCAGAACCAAACCCGAGTGCACCCGAAAAGGGTGCAGGTGGTTTCCACCTCAGCCCGATGTCACAGCATGGGCATTTCTTGTGTCCCTCTCTGGGAAGAAACCCCCGGGCCAGAGTCTGAATTGATTCCAGCATAGCACGGCCCGAAAAATTCTGATGGATGGCGTCCCACATTCGTTTTTTGGCGTTTGCCTCATACTGGTTTTTCTCAGGAGGCACCCATGACCGATGAACACCTGCGGGCCATCACCACCCCCATCCAGGACGCCATGAGCGAAAACCGGCTGGTTTTTTGTTTCTACCACCACCCTTCGGACATCGAAAGGGTGTGCAGGGCTGAAGGTTCTGGGCTCCAGATGCCAGAGCCGTGCACGGTGGAGTCTTTTGCCTTGCAGGTCACGGTTCCCGAACGGGTGCCCCACCTGCATTTCTCCTTCAGCCATGAAAGGCCCCTGGAACTGTTCTGTGTGCAACTGGACGCCCACCTGAGTTGGATGAAGCGGCACTGGCCCAGGGTAGAATTGCCTTTTCGTCGTCCGGTGGTGTGGCTGCATGAATCGGCGTTTTTGCTGCTGTTCCGGATGCGGTGGCGCATGGACCTCAGAGGCGCCCTGGCCGTGCATGTGAAAGAAGGGGTGTGTTTGCCTGCAGAAGACTACCTGTACGTGCAGGACAAGTCCATGGGTCGCAGACCCCGTTTTCCTGATGAGCTGTGGATGCCTGAACTCCTTGATCTTGGCCGCAGGCAACTCGGGCAGGACCTTCCTCCCCTCACCCGGGCTTACCTGGCACAGCGCCAGTGGACCTGGGAGGATGATCCCCGGCAGCAGGCTGAACTGTGGCTGGAGGCTTTTCAGGCTTACGGGCAGTGGCAGGACACGGGCAATGCTGCTGTTCGGAAATGGTGGCGTTCCATTCTGGCAGGTGCACACGATTACGCTTTGCTGACGCTGGATGATGCCACTGAAGTGGCTCGAACCATTTACACGGCCCTCCTGGAGGGACCAGCCCGAAACCCTGCAAAAGCCTTTGCTCTGGTGGTCAGCCTTCTGGAGCAGGCAAAGGCCAGTGGCAGAGAAAAGGAGGTGTTGCCGTTTTATTTTGACCTGATGGAGTGGGCGTCCCGACAACCCCATCCTGAACCTGCCAGGGTCGAAAACCCTGACGATGAGGACGATATTGAACCCATCAAAGACGACTTGACGGCAGGCATGGAGCAACTGTTTCTGCAGGCTGCTCCCCTGCTGGAAGAACAGCACCTGCTGGAACATGCCCGGAGGGTGGAGGGCTGGATTGATGCTGCTCTGCTTCAGGGAAACCGTCCGGTCAAGGCCAGAAGGCAGCGGCACATCCAGAGGACCCTGCAGCTTGGATCAGCAGTGCTGAAAGGGCTGATCCACCTGGGTTCCCACAAACAGGTGCAGCAGGGACAGCAGCTGATCGACTTTGCCCGCACCCACAATGCCCAGGACCGCCTGCTCTCCCGGCTGGAGGAGGATGGGGTTCCCCTGCTGGAATCCTGGTCCGGAGAGAAAAACCTCC
Source organism: Deinococcus cellulosilyticus NBRC 106333 = KACC 11606 (assembly GCF_007990775.1). Lineage (NCBI taxonomy): Bacteria > Thermotogati > Deinococcota > Deinococci > Deinococcales > Deinococcaceae > Deinococcus > Deinococcus cellulosilyticus. The sequence goes on from NZ_BJXB01000020.1 coordinate 96,856, forward strand.
CCCTGGTGCTGCTGACCGAAGCCATTGAACAGCTGAAAGCAGAATTGGAAGGGCCATTCAGAAACTTCCACCTGTCCCAGCTGGGTCGACTGTACGAAAAGCGGGCCAGTCACCAGCCCAGCAGGGACCTCAGGCACTTTGATCTGAGAGAGGCCATCGGGTGCGCCTGGGAAGAACAGCACAGCAGAGACCACCGGGACCAACAGCACCTGGGGGGTGGACTCCGGGGCTGGAAGAACATCCGGGTGGCCCGCTTTCACTTTGAACTCGGGGAACTCCGGGACGCCCTGTTCCTGGTGAACATCGGCATTCAGGAGATGTGGGTGATTTCGCAGAGTTACGACCATGGACCCGAAGGCATGAAAGAGCACCTGAGAGAGCACCTGCATTTCCGGCTGCAAATCGTGCAGAAGTTGCTGGAAGAGAACCCGGCAGACCAGACGGACCTCGAAAGAATCGTGCGGGACTCCCATCAGATTCTGGACTGGCTGGACCACCATGAGATGGTGCGGGACCTGGGGTATTAAGCAGGTTCAACCGCTGTGGTCCCGAAACTTCCCCCGCGCCTGGCTCATCCACACTCACCCAGGTGAGGCAGGGTGAATGTTAGCATCGTGGAAAGGAAACCCTGCCCATGACCGATTCTGTCACCGAGTCCCTGCTCACCCAGCTGCAAAAACAGCCCCGGGATGAAACCCTGCTGGAACTCCTGATTCCGCGTTTGCTGGGCCAGGGAGAAGCCGAAATGGCCTTGCAGCAGGCCCAGGAGTGGCTGAGGTTTCAACCCACCAGTCCACGCGCCCTGGGTTATGCCCTGCAGGCCTGTGAGATGCTGGGAGACACGGAAACCGCCCAGAGCTACCAGACCCTGATCAGCGCCCTGGACCGTTACCTTTCTCCCCCTTACCACGGAGCACCCCAGTTTCTGGACATGGTGCCGAGACGCCAAAAGGCCCTGAAGAACACCCTTCCCCAGCCTGAAGAGCCCCCTGAGAAGAAGTGAGGGTGGTTCCCGGGACATCGGGGGACCTGATGGCTTTTGGCCTTTCCTGTCCTCTTCCCAGTCCGATCCTTCAGGAGGGATGGCTGCTTCCACCCGGAGGCCCAGCATGAAGATTGTTTGCATCTCGGACACCCACAACCAGCATGACCTGTTGAAACTGCCCTCTGGGGACGTGCTGATCCACGCCGGTGATTTTTCGATGCGGGGCCATGTGGCCGAAACCCAGGCCTTTCTGACCTGGTTTGCTGCACAACCCCACCCGCACAAAATCTTCATTGCAGGCAACCATGATTTCATCTTTGAGAAACGCCCCCAAAAAGCCCGGGCCATGGTGCCGGATGGCGTGGTCTACCTGGAGGATGAAGGGGTCACGCTTGACGGGGTGAAATTCTGGGGTTCACCCATCACCCCGACGTTTTTTGACTGGGCCTTCAACCGGGGTCCGGCCACCATTGGCAGCTACTGGGACCTCATCCCGGCAGACACCGATGTGCTGATCACCCATGGTCCACCCTTTGGGGTTCTGGATCAGGTGTTGCCAGAGGGCAAACACGTCGGTTGTCCAAAGTTACTGACGACACTGGACCACTGTCTCCGCCTGAAACTGCATGTCTTCGGGCACATTCACGAAGGCTACGGTCAGGTGACTGAAGATGGGCGGATTTCCGTCAACGCCTCATTCCTGGACCAGGAATACCGGCCTGTAAACCGGCCTGTGGTGGTTGAGCTGCAATAGGCTGCATGGCATCTGGGATGCAAAGTGCATGGTGAGATGAGGCAGCAAAGTCCGGGCAGGCCCTGGTGGTCGATGGGCAACATGACACGATCTGCAGCAACCCCTCCCCTTTCCCTCAAATTTCTGATCCTTCTGACCCTTACAATCAACCCATGAACTTCAAGCAATGGCTGGGTCTGGAGCCCGAGCACACCTTTTATGAATCGTTCACTGTTCATGCTGCGATTGCTGGCATCAAGCCCGATGGGGAGATTTTTGCCAACTGGTGCAATGATCCTGGCAAAACCGTCTTCATGATTGAACTCAGACGGCTGCCTGCCATGCCGTCCCGGCTGATCTATCTGCACCACAGTGGCGTGGAACTGCTGGATGTGGTCCAGGCTTATGAATTCAAAGATGGACTCCTCACCCTGGTATACCGGGAGACCATGACCCGGCTGGTGCGGGCAAAAGGGTGCAAGGTGTTCATCGACAACCCGCACGTGGACCTCCAGGACATTGAGCGGGTGCTCAGGGTGATGTTTGCCGAGGTCAGGCCTGATTTTTCTGGGCTTCCTGCCTTTGATCCCGGTGGGCAACCCTGAAGAACATGCAGACAGAGGTCAAATCCCTCAAGCCACAGGAGGATCAGTGCAGCGCCAGTTCAAAACACAGAAGCCTTGAGAAAGGTGTGCAGGCGGGCAAGGTTCTCCGCAGAGAACACAATGTCGAGGTCGCCACTGAAGGTGGGGAACCTCATCCTGACCTGCTGGGCTTGCATCATGGCCTGGCGGGCTTCATTGGTGTACGCATACACGCCCACCGAACCTTTGGGGCCTGACATCCCGTCTTTGAAGACAAAGAGGCTGTAGTCACCATCCAGGGAAGCCAGAAACCTTTTGCCATCCACCCAGATTTCTGCAGGCCCAAGGATCACCCTGGCATGTGGTCCCTGGTAAACCATCACGAATACATTCGGGGTGAAGCCGTGATTTTTGAAGTTGATTTCCACCTGGGTGCCAGGAGGTGAGATCACAAAGTTGTTTTGCATCTCCCCATCTTTCAACATGAATGCCGCACTGGAGGGGGTCTGGGAGGTGGCGGGAGAACACCCCATCAGGATCATGAGGCAGCAGACAGCAAGCAGGGTTTTCACAGGTCCATGTTAACAAAAGGGCGGCTGAGGCCTGCTGGTTCTGTCCAATGTGAGAAACCAGAACCTGCAGCTTTGAAGTGAATGTGGCAACCCTAACACCTGAGCTTGAGGTGGACCTGGCTGCACAGCCATTCTGCTGTCCCTGGAAGAGCTGGCCCTGTCTTCACAGTCACCAGGCCTTTCAACTGGACTGGCATGTTACTGAAACAGATTTCTTTGCAGCCCTATGGGTGAAAGAATGACACCATGCCTTTTGCCCGAATGCCATTGACGATTTTGAAATCCCCCTGGATGCTTGCTCCGGTGGTGGTGGGTTTGATGTTTGTGGGACAGGCCCAGCACAAAACCCTTCCAGTGAAAGTGCCTGTGCCCATCAAAACCCTGCACTTCTCCTCTCAGTTTCGACCTTCTCAGGACAACCGGGCCACTTACCATGTGGACATCAGCGCAGATGGCGGAACCATGGCTGTGGGGTTCGGAAACCAGTTCCTGTCGGTGGATCTTGATGCAGGCAAACCCCTTTTCCGTCAAGAATTGCCCACGCTTAAAGGTTCGGATCTGGAATTCTACTGGTTTGCTTTTTCTCCAGACAGCCGCAGGCTGGCCCTGGCAGCAAAAGGAGGGAAAGTGCTGTTTCTGGCCCCCAGAACTGGAAAGACCTTGCAAAGCCTGCAGACCAGTGGTGAACTGGTGCACTTCTGGTTCAGCCCGGACTCAAGGTTTCTCTGCACGATGGGTGCCCTCGGTGAGGCAGAGATCTGGGACCTGCACACCTTCAAGAAACTTCGCACGCTGCAGGAAGACCAGGTGCCCTGGACCCTCACTGCAAACAGCCAGCAGGTGCTGACCGCTGACCTGAAAGGGCATTTGCGCCTTGTTTCCGTGACCACAGGCAAAAGTTCACCCTTCCTGAACCTGACAGACCCGGCCATTCTTTACCAGGTCAGTCCGGATGGCAAAAAACTGGCCACTGCAGATGTGAAGATGCCTCAGGGGACCCTGATGAAAGTGGCCCCCATGAGCTTTGTTTCGGTGTGGGACACCCGAACCCAAAAACGCCTGGCGCAGTTCGCTTTGACTGGTGAAGGGAGAATCAGCCGCCTCATGTTTGCAGATGGGGGGAAGACACTGGTGGCAGGCACCCAGAGGGGTTCCATTGTGGTGTGGAATGTGCTGAAGAAAAAAACACTGCAGCACTTTCAGGCCCACCAGGGAGAGATCATTGACCTGGAATTGCATCAGGATCGGCTGTACTCGGCGGCAGGACTGGGTGAGGTCAAAATCTGGGATTTCTCGCAGATCAGAAGCCCCTGAAGCAGGCAACCCGGGGACACCGTGGGTGGTTTGGCACAGCCTGACCTTGCTGAATCGGGGCCTTCAGGTCACCCGGAGACCTGAGCAGGTCCCAATCCCTGTTCCTCTCTGGTTCCTGAAAACTGCACGCTGGTCCTCCTGCTCCCTTTAACGGCTGCGCTTCTTCACAAACCGCAGTGCAAAAAGCACCAGCAGAATCCCTGCAGCAATCAAAGGAGGCGTGTGGTCTTCTTTCACCGACCACCAGTAATGCAAGACCCCCAGAGCGCCCACCAGGTACGTCAGGCGGTGCAGCCTCTGCCAGCGCACGAAACCCATCTTGCGCACGCTGTCTTTCCGGCTGGTCAGCACCAGGGGGATCAGGAGCAAGAAAGCGGTCAGGCCCACGGTGATGTACGGGCGCTTGAGGGCATCTTGCAGGAAATCCAGCAGACCTGGACCCCGGTCAAGCAGGTAAATCCCCAGGTGAATCAGGGCGTACAGCGCTCCGGTGAGGCCCAGTGTTTTGCGCACCCGCGCAGGCCACAGCAGGCGGGTGCCCAGACGTGACGCCAGGAGTCTCAGTGGGGTGCAGGCCAGGGACAGCAGGATGAGCGTCAGGGACAGCAGTCCGGTTTGCTGCTCGGCGCGCTGCAGGGGGTTGGCACCCAGTTGACCTGTGAAGGCGTCATACACCATCACTGGCAAGGGCAGGAGGGCCCCGATGGTGGCAGAAGGGGCCACCCAGGCGTTCGCGGCAATGGTTTTGCTGCTCGTTTTGCCCTGGGTTTGCTGCTGGATGGGTGAATTCAGAAGTACCTCCTGAGGTCCATGCCCTTGTACAGGTGGGCCACCTCCTCGGCGTAACCGTTGAAGGGCAAAGTTGGTCTGCGGGAGAGTTCCCCGATGCGGCGCTCGGTGGCCTGGCTCCAGCGGGGGTGGTCCACTTCGGGGTTCACGTTGGCATAAAAACCGTATTCGTGGGGAGCGATCAGGCTCCAGGTGGTGGCGGGTTGTTTGTCGGTCAGGGTGATGCGGGTGATGGCCTTGATGTTCTTGAACCCGTACTTCCACGGCACCACCAGCCTGAGGGGCGCACCGTTCTGGTTGGGCAGGATCTTGCCGTCCAGACCCACCGCCAGCAGGGTGAGGGGGTGCATGGCTTCATCCAGCCTGAGGCCCTCCACGTAAGGCCAGTCCAGGATGCCCGCCTTGACCCCGGGCATCTGTTTGGGGTCGGCCAGTGCAGTGAATTTCACGTAGCGGGCTTTGGAGGTGGGCTCAATTCGCCTCAGCAGGGCCGCCAGAGGGAAACCCATCCAGGGGATCACCAGGCTCCAGCCTTCCACGCAACGCATGCGGTACAGGCGGTCTTCGAGGGGAAACCAGCCTTGCAGGGTGTCGATGTCCACGGTCTGGGGTTTTTTGACCATGCCGTCAATCACCACCGACCACGGGCGGGTCTTGAGTCTGCCTGCATTGCGGGCCGGGTCCGACTTGCCGGTGCCAAATTCGTAGTAGTTGTTGTACCCGGTGATGTCCTCGATGGCACTCACCGGTTCTCTGGTGTCGTAGGGCCCCTGATAGATCTTCCTGGGAAGTGCACAGGTGGGGGCCGCAGCAGCCACAACGCCCGGGCGGCGGGTCAGGAGTTCCAGACCGGTGGCCAGACCCAGAGCGCCAACGGTGGTGAGCACCCCCTGCCTGAGGATTTCACGACGGGTCTTCAACAGGCTGGATGGATTTTTATTGGGGTCATCAGGGTTCATGGGTCCTCCGTAAGGGGCAAGTCTCCCCTGACACTGGTACGAAGCAGGGCACCCGTAAAGTTCATTTCTGGCACTGCACAGGCAGGAAGGGTCTGTGGGGGTGCAGGTCTCCTTCTGGTCATTTTAAGTTGCGGGGCTTGCAAAGAAAGGGTGATTTTAAAGAAATCTGGTTCACCGCTACAGTTTGGAAGAGGCAGCTAAACGCAACAAGACCGAATGGTGAAGACACCCTGGCTGTGTCAGACAGCAGACACGTCCGTGGAACCGATGGGGCAAGAAAATCTGGGCTTTTGACCATTCGATTTGAAGCAGAGACGCACCAGAAGTTGCCTCCACCCCAAGGGTTAACCACCCGGCAAGGTCCCACCCTCTACTTCCACTTCTTGACCTGCACTTCCTTATCTTCCACCCACCCCCAGGCCGCATCGGGAATGCCCTGTGAAGCTGACGCAACAGGGTTCTGACGGGTGGCACCTCCTGCAACCACATTGAGATCCATGGGGGGGTCACAAGGGGTGTCTGACCTCTGCATGACAGGCCGCCTCCACCCAGCACGGTCATGAAAATGCAGCACAAATGTCGTCAAAAGGTCACCCTTCCCCCCTAAATTGGTGGGCGTGAAAAGGACGCTGACCCGTTCACGGCAGAAACCCGCAGGTCCTTCACACAACCCCTTCTTGCTGATGGCCCTGGCAAGAAGCACAAAGGAGCACCGCATGAAAAACCTCAAAGTCCTCTCGCTTTCTTTTCTCCTGACTGTCCCTGCCGCTCTGGCGCAGACTGCACCCGGCAATCCAGAGGTGATCTCCCCTGTTCAGGATGGGGTCCTGCTGCCCGAGACGGGTGCTCAGGCGGCCCGTGAGGCAGGTCGTTTTGTGTACGACAAACCCACCCCCGAGAACACCATTTTCCTGTTCATTGACCATCAGGTGGGCCTGGTGTCTGGCATCCGCGATTTCACCTCACTGGCGGAGTACAGGAACAACGTGGTGGGGCTTGCAAAGATCGCCAAAGCCCTGAACATTCCGGTGCTCCTCACCAGCAGCAACGCCCAGTGGCAAAACGGCGACACCCTGCCAGAACTCCGCCAGATCTTTCCGAACGAGACGATCTACCGCCGCACGGGCATCATCAATGCCTATGAGGACCCCACCTTCAGAAAAGCCCTGCAGGACATGGTGCAGAAAACCGGACGCAGGCACATCGTGATTTCCGGGGTGACATTGGGAACCTGCGTGTCTTTCCCGACCCTTTCCATGCTGCAAGACGGTTACCGGGTGTATCCGGTGGTGGACGCCTCGGGCGCCTGGAGCCGTTATGAAGCGGAAGTGGCCATGCAGCGCATGACCCGTGCGGGTGCAGAACTGCACAGTGTTTTCGCGCTGGGGGCTGAGTTGCAGGCCGACTGGAAGAAGCCCTCTGCCACGGCCATGCTGGCCCCTTTCCGGGAGAACCTCCCCGAGTATGGTCTGGTTCTGGACAACTTCTGGAACAATTACGGCCAGAAGGTGGTTCCCGACCCGTTCAAGCCCTGAGGGTTGTTGCTCTTCAGGCACTGGATTTTCCAGTGCCTGTTCTTTTTCCAGCCTGTTGAGAAAGCATCTGCATGGATGGGCGAGGGGTTGGAGGACGCACCCTGGGATGCCGCTCTGGGGTGAATTCGATGGTCAAGCTTCCGGCCCTGCTCGACATCCCCCAGGGGGGATCGAAGGCAAACCAGATTCAATTGCTTCTTTTGATCAAAACATTAGGGGTTCTGCAAAGATTTATGTTGACAAATGCCCCACAAAGAATCAAACTGAGTTTATAATCCCCCCTAGGGGGATAGGGAGACAGTATGAACCACACGCACCACCACCATGCTGACGGCCACCACCCTGTTGTCCTTGAAGTCTTCCTTCATGACCTCCAGCACCCGGAAATCAAATCTCACCTGGAGCACGTCCCCGGAGTGCAACACGTGCACCTGGATCAGGAGCGTGGGGTGGCCCACATCACCCTGGAAGCACATGCCAGCGAAGCAGAATTCAGGCG